>JAQVZV010000042.1 GCA_028708005.1 Bacilli bacterium | reverse complement strand
CCAAGAAATTTTTTCTTTAAGTCTATGTATCTTTAATTTTAACTTTTTCATTTCAACACCGCACTTTTCTAAATATATTATATCATTTTTGAAAAAATAAAACGACTTTTAGTCGTTTCATTAGTGCTTTTAATTTATTTATGTGCCTTTTTCAATCTTAACTCTTATTTATACCCTTTATTTACTAGATAGTTAACCCTTTTATAAGAGTGCCGAAAAAAGTGCCGAAAACAAAATCACTTTAAATTACTTTATGATACTTTATAATACTTTCAAAATATAAAAAATCTTGAAAACATTGGGCTTTCAAGATTTTAATTAGTAAAATAATGGCGTCCTCGATAGGACTCGAACCTACCACCTAGAGTTTAGGAAACTCTTGCTCTATCCTGCTGAGCTACGAGGACATTTTAGGACATTCATATATGTCCTTTTTCCCTAGCCTAATACTTAGGAGGGGATCGCTCTATCCAACTGAGCTACGTGGACACTACGAGTATAATATCATAATATAGCTTTCTTGGGTAGTTTTTTTACTTAATTATGTTTAATAATGATACGAACCAAAATGCTATTTGATGTTTAAACTTAATGCCATATTCATATATAGCAATCGTTTTATCCACTATACTTACAATCCAACCTTCAGAATATTTTGAGGGTTTAGTGAAAGGACACATATGAGTTTCAATTATATTTCTTTCTTTATTAGTTATTGAAAAATATTTAATAGCGTTTAAAGCTGCCGCTTTAGGATGTATAAATTGAAACTTTATAAAGTTGATAAAACCTTTTTCCTCCCTTTTAATATAAAAATCATGTAATAAGCCTGATATAGCGGTTGTTTTATAATCAAGTCTCAACTTTTTAGCAATTAGATAAGAATAATAAGAGACTCTTATCGAATGTCTTAATCTATTAGTACCATGATGTGAAAAAGAACTAAGTTTGTTAAATTGTTCATTATTTAAAATATAATTAACTAATTTCAAGTACTCTTCTTTCTTGTTATTTTTCATCGCTATACCCCCCTATTATTTATATTGCTATATATTTAAAGTATGAAAATACCTTAAAAGGTTATTATAAAAGGCTGCATTTGCAGCCTTATTTCATTATATTAAATATAAAAATTAACCATAGTGTCGCAGCATATCTAAACTTCACACCAAATTCAAATACACTAACTATTTTGTCGACTGAACTTACAATCCAACCTTCTATTGATTTAGATGGTCTTAAATTAAGAGGAAACATATGCGTTTCAATTATATCTTTTTCTTTCTCTGAAATACCAAATTGTTCTATAGCGTTATTAGATGCCATTTTAGCGTGCCTAAATAAAAACTGAGTTCTTTCTATTAGTGTTTTATCATTACCGGTCACGAAAAAATCATGTAATAAGCCCGCGGTTGCTGAAGTTTCATAATCTAGCCCAAATCTTCGCGCAATTAAATACGAATAATAAGAAACTCTAACTGAGTGCGATAAACGGTCTGTTCCATGATGATATGATGAACTAATCTTAGCAAACTCTTTATCACTCAAAATATAATCAACTATCATTTTATACTGTTTGTCTTCAATATTTTTTATCATTGTCACTAACCTTTTCACTTTATTCTATATATTATACGAACTATCAGATTTTTTATAAGTGTCTTTGTACGCATTTCAAAATAATGCATTTTAATTTTACAACAACTTTTATCTTTTGTCTAGTCTCTAACTGCTTTAAATATCTTTTTCCAAATCTTTGAAGTTGAATAATTTAAAATACCAACTTTATATATTTTCATGCCATATGTCATCATTAAATAGATAACTCCTATCAATAAAACAAATGAGATCATAACATCAATTATGGTTATCTGACCTATTAATAATAATGGTGGCGATAGCAAAGCTGAGAGCAAAGGAACATATGAAACTAATTTTATAAAGATTGAGCCTTCAAATGTTGGTGCTAACATTGATAAGTAATATCCTAATACAGATATTAAAATGATTGGTGTTTGAACTTGTTGAAAATCCTCAATACTAGTTGTCATCGATGCTAAAATTCCAGCCATTAAAGAGTATGCTAAAAAACTTAACAGCATTAATAATATTGTTATTGGTATAACATAGACAAGGCGAGATACTATACCTGTTGAAACTAAACTCTGCCACATAGAATTCAAATCAAACTCAGGCCCTAAATTAAATGAGCCCGCTCCCATTACTTTTCTTATAAAAAGCCCAGTTAATCCCGCTACAAAAAGGATTGACGCTTGAAGAAAAATAAAGATATTGTTAGCTATAATCTTTGATATAAAATGTGTCTTAGGAGAAACGTTTGATATTATAATTTCCATACTTCGCGTGGTCTTTTCCTCGTTTATTTCCCCTCCTATCATTTGAACCAAGAAAATAATAAGCATAAAGAAAGGCAAAATAAACGAAGGGAAGATTATTCCCATAAAAAAGGAATAGGTTTCTTCTTGTTCTGACTTTGATTCATCTAAGATATTACGATTAATATCAATAGGTTTATTTATAATTGCTAAAGCGGTTGGATCAATATCAGAAGTCTCTAACGCATAAGCTACTTTAGATGTATTTAAAGAACTGATTATAATTTGATTCAATGTATTATCAATAAATGAATTACTTATAACTTCTGCTTTAACAAAGTTTTGTTCATCAAAATCAACAATAATAACTATATTTTTGTTATCTTCAATTTCTTTTATCAATTGTTCTCTTGTTTTATTGCTTTGCTCAATACTAATATTTTTATAATCTACCAAATAATCTTGAGAAAGATTAAAAGTTTGTTTGAAGTTGTTAAATACTTCTTTGGTATTATCCATAATTATTATGTTAGTAGGCTTATTAAAATCTCCACCAAAAGCAGAAATAATCGAATCAATATTAATTAAACCTATAACAAGGATAATCAACAGCGCATTTACTACTACAAACCATTTGGTTTTTATCTTTTTGCGCAAACTAATCTTTACTAAATACTTTAATTTATTTATCATAACTTTCACCCACTTTGGAAACAAATATCTCATTTAGAGAAGGTTCTTCAACTACAAATTTAGTAATGTTTTGACCCTTTGATAAATATTTGAAGATTCCACTAACGTATTTTTCATCTTCTAACTTAACGGTAATATCTTCTTGATTTTCTTGCACTTCAAGGACCCCATTTTGTTTAACAAGATTATTTATATCAACATTACCATTAATAACAATATTCTTTTGACGATACTCTCTTTTTATATCAGTAATTTTTCCTTCCAAAACACTTCTTCCTTTAACTAAAACAACTAGTTTTTCGCAAAATAATTCAACATGTTCCATATGATGCGATGAAAATATAATAATAGAACCTCGTTCCTTAAATTCCTTAATAACATCCATAAACATCTTAACATTAATAGGATCTAGGCCAGCAAATGGTTCATCTAAAATAAGCAATTTAGGATGATTAATAATTGCTGTTATAAATTGAATCTTTTGTTGATTACCTTTTGACAACTCTTTTATTTTTCGATATTTATATTCTTTAATATTGAAACGTTCAAGCCATTTGTCTAATTCTGATTCAACAACTGACTCTTCCATTCCCTTTAGTACTCCATAATATAACATTTGATCTAAAACATTCATCTTTAATAGAAGACTTCTTTCTTCAGTTAAAAATCCTATTTTATCAGTAACCGTATAATCTATCTTCTTCCCATTTAAAGTAACGTCTCCCTTGTCCGCTTCTAAAAGTCCCATGATTACACGGAAAGTTGTGGTTTTACCAGCCCCATTCACACCTAGTAGGCCAAAGATTTCACCCTCACCAACTTCAAAAGAAAGGTTGTCTACTGCCTTTAAATCACCATACATTTTAGTAATATTATTAACCTTCAACATAACTATACTCCTTTATTTACAAATGGTTTGATAACTAAAGACGTTGTATTGTTAAAATCCAACTGTTTCCTTAATTTATTAAACTCATCCATATTTAGATTGTTAAGTATATCATCCATATTTGGATAATATTTATTATAAATAACAAGATTGTCAACGATGTGCCTATTTACATATTCTGCGTCTTCATATGTGTAAATTTCATCACTAGCGACAACTTTTACTTTACGATTAAATTCTTCCTCACTAACTTCAGAATTATTTAGTGTTTCTTTAATAGCTGCTAATAACTCTGATGCATACTCAGTATCAGCACTTATCGTCACAAAAAGATGGTCATCAGTATAGTATGTTCCAAGTGATACACTAGATATAAGATACCCCTTCTCTTTCATCTCTTCTTTGAACTTTGAAGTAGAGCCGAAAAGACTTTCAAACATAATGGCTAAATATATAGCACGACGTTTAGGCTCCATCTTAATATTTTTTATTGGCATTTTAATACCATATGATATCTTAAACACCTCAACATTCATTTGCTTTTCTTCATATGAATTTACTACTTGATCAGGCTCCTTAAATCTTTTAAGTGTTATTGTATTATTCTTTTCAAACTCTTTTGAAGATTGATTTTCCTTAATTATATTTAACACTTCTTTAACATCAAATTTACCAGATACAACTACAAACATATTAGAAGGATGATAAAAAGTATGATAACAAGTATACAAATTCTCTTTCGTTATACTTCTAATATCATCAATAGTACCTGCGATTGGATGTTTAAGAGGGTGATTTTTAAAACCATTCGCTCTTATGCCTTCTCCCAAAAGAGAATAAGGGTTATCGTTATACATCTTAATTTCTTCTTCAATAATACCTTTTTCTTTTTCCACATTTTCATCAGTAAAATATGGGGCTTGAACAAAATTTAAAAGATACTCTAGGTTTTCTTTCAAATAATCAGAACAAGAGAAATGATATGAGGTGGCATAGAGCGATGTATATGCATTAACATCAGCACCATTTTGTGAATAAAACAACATCGGATCAACGCCATCTTCTTGTTCAAACATTTTATGTTCAAGAAAATGGGCAATACCCTCAGGAACTTTTCTCATTTTCTTTTCTCCAAAAGGAATGAATTCATTATGCATTCCTCCATATCTAGTTGTAAAACTTACATAAGTGGTATTGATATCATTTTGAGGAATCATAAAAATATGCAAACCATTATCTAAAACTTCAGTATACAAAATATCATTAGTTTTCTTGATAATTACCTTTTTAATTGTCATCACCCCCATGCAGTAAATAAATTGTATCTATATGAACTTTTTTACCAATCTTTTTAACATCATCAACCGTTACATCAAATACTCTTTTCTTTCTTGTTTCAATATCATCGAGATCATATAACACTTGCCATGAATAATTGTTAATTAAACGATATGGCTTATCCTCAATGTTTTTAATAATATTAACAATATCTTGTTGCGCTCTTTTTAAATCACTTTCATCAAAATTTCCTTTTGCCATATTGTTAATTTCTGTTTTAATAAGTTTTACAGTTTTATCAAACGATTCTTTATTGATACCCGAAGATATTGTCAAAAGATTGTTAACACGGCGATAATTGGAATAAATATAGTACGCTAAAGAATTTTGTTCGCGTACACTTTTAAATAACCTAGAATAACTCGGTCCACCCAGAATGCCATTATAAACAGGCAAAACATATTTTATTTCAAAATCACTTAGATTATTCAATTTACAGCCTATCACTAATTTAGCTTGTTTAACGTTTTCTTCTTCTTTAACTACTTTAGCTCTTTTTCTAATAGTCTTATGCTTTACATATATACCTTCTTTTTGTTTTTTTATAGTGTTAATAGGAATCATATCATCAACTGTTTTTCTCACAGCATCAAAATCAATGTCCCCCAAAACAAAAACATCAACCATATCACTATGAAGCATACCCCTATAATATTCATATGCTTTTACTTCATCAATTTTATCAAGATCCTCTAAATAACCACGGCGGTATGAAACTGGTGATGTAGGATCTAAATGCTCTAGCATTCTAACTTCACTATAGTACCTAGGACTATCTTTGATCGATTTTAACTTGGCTGTTATTTCATTTTTAATAATATTGAAATTATTTTTATTGAAGCCACCATTTTCAATATTTGGATTAAATAATAGTTCTTTAAAGAAGTTCATACATTTATTATTCGTTCCTGGCTCAGTGTATTTATCATTTATCATTGCCATATAAAAGGAAGTTACAGCATAATTACCTACTATATTTTCAGTTGCTTCAATACTAGGTGCGTATAATTTTTCTGCTTCTGTTGACAAAAGTCTACTAGAAGGAAAGTTTTTACTTGATAACAATAATATAGAATGGATAAAGCTCCTAATTGTTATTTCCTCTTTTTTAACTTTACGCTTAAAAGTTATTAAAACCGTTATTGTTTTAAATTTTTTTGTTTTTAACAAGTGTAAATTATATGCTTTCCCCTCATGATATCGATATTCCATACGCTCACCCACCTATATTATTATACGACTATAGTCATTTATTATTTATAAAGACTTTAAAGCTAATTCAACCATTTTTACAAACGATTTTTCTCTTTGTTCTGAGGTAATGGCATCCTTTGTTATTAAAGAATCAGAAACTGTTAAAATGCACGCGGCTTCTTTATCAAAAATCTTAGCATTATGAAAAAGGGCAAAGGCTTCCATCTCAGTACCAATGCATTTATAATCGTTGACAAGTTTCCCAATATCTGTGTTTTGATTATAGAAAACGTCAGTCGAATAAACATTGCCTTTAACTATTTCGATGCCCTCTTGTTTAGCAACCGCCTCAATATGATTGGTTAAAAATGAGGAAGATACTATTACTTTGTTCTCATTACCACTTTGAACATATGCATAACTACAATCACTATAAGCGGCATCAA
>JAQVZV010000041.1 GCA_028708005.1 Bacilli bacterium | reverse complement strand
ATATGTTAACATTCCTTTTTTCTCGTATTGACAAAGTTTTGATTCTAACTTGTTATCAAAATCTTTACTATCCCTTATAAGTCTATCAATAAGGTTACTTCTGAGCGCTAATGTATCACCTTCGCGAGTTAAAAATCTTACAATAGTTGTTGCTAATGGAGCTTTTAACCAAATTACAAATATTTCAACATCTTCTGGTTTTGCTTCTAAAATTTGCATTAAACCACCTGTGTTTACAACTACAACATTATACCCCTCTTTGATACTATCTTTATGTAAACCATATTTCCATTGATTCCTATTTATAATATAATCAGTTGTCTCTAAAAATTGATCATGCATATCATCATATTGTTCTGCGCTGATAAAATGATAGTCGACATCATTTTGTTCTGATCGTCGTGCAGGCCTTGTGGTGTGTGATATACATCTGTTAAAACCCAATTCACCTAATCTTTTATCTACCTCTGATTTCCCAACAGCACATTTTCCTATAAGGATTATTAATTTTTTGCTCATTTTCTACCTCCTTTATATTCTATATAATCAATATACAATTCAAGGCAAGAAACAATAGCCGTAGTTGAGCAATCTCCAGTGTTCCAACCTGTTGGGTTAACATTTATTTGTCTGTAATTTAACATAGCAAATTTCACCTCTCTTAACTTAACACATATATATTATATACTATATATAAATTAAAATCAACGTTAAGACAACTAAAAAAAGGAGCATACTTTACAGTAAATGCTCCGTTATTATTTCTAATCATATTGTGCAAAATTAAAATCTAAATTTTTATTTTCATTATCTCCTATGCCAATATATCTTTTATCATCTAGATCATTTAAATATTCAATAAGAGATATAACCCACTCACTTCCTGTCAACTTATTATTAATAAGAACAGAAGGAGAAGCTGTTGCAACATTCTTTACAGTGGTAGCAGTCTTAATATCTTTATACACAGATTCAGCTATAGGATTATCTAATGCGTCTTTTTCTAACTTATGAAGGGCCTTAACGTTTAAAGATGCTGTAATTGCAAATCCCCATGTCTTAATTCCTGCGTTTTTAATTTTCGCAAAATCTTCTCTACTAACATATGCATTACTTAGTTTATCTAACCATTGATCTAAATTCTGAATTGTATCTGGATATTTAGCATTTATAGATTCTATTGATGCCATTAGCCATTCTAATGTTACATAAATTTTTTTATTGTTTTTAACTACTTTTGTGCTTTTTGCGCACCAGTCAGCGAATGATTTGGCTGCTTCCTTAAATTTTGTCTCAAATTTTGCTCTTAATTGTTCTATACGCTGTTCAGAAGAATCAATATTAAGTTTTTGATTTATTTTATTGTTAACTGTTTCAATAGATTCAGCACTCGGATCTCCATAGTTTTTAAATGGCTCGTTTTTTCTGAAAGCATCTAAAGCTCTTGCAAGCGTTTTGATAATAAACTTTTGAACGAGCTTGCCATTAAGGTTTATAGTATCTTCATAACTTTCCTTAATGTTAAATATACCAAGTTGATCTAAAACTACATCTTTTATTAGAGTTTTTACCTTTTGAAGATCTTCAGGTTCTACATTATCAAATAATTCATCACAAATACTTAATATATCTCCTAAGGTAAGTTTATTATATTTGTCATTAGCTTCCAATATATCAAAAGATTCAGGTAATAAATTTTCTTTAATTTCTGTTGGTGTTAACTCTATATCATATAAACTTTCAACTAGTTTTAATTTCATTCATGTCTCCTATTTAATGACCATAATCATCAGATTCATCATCTAATAAATTAAAATTATTTGTCTTGAAGTTCTCTGTTGTTGCCCGTTCTGTTGTATTAACCAACATTGGTCCTAACTCACAAACAATATTTACTGGAAAAATCGCTATATTACTCATTCTCAACACCTTAAAGACTCTTCCTTCACTTCTATCTAAACCAGATGGTATAACAAATAAACCTCCTGTTTCAACATCCATATCATATGGAACATGTATCATAACTGATGTATCTGATAACTCTGTATTCCACCCGATTTTACGCATTGTTTTTTGTGTTGGATGTTCATCATAAATACAGCGAACCATTATAGGTTCTTTGTAATTTGTATCTAGTTCGCCATACATATTATAATCTTTTGAATTAGGTATAGGAGCTCTATAAGTAACATTTAAACCATGCAAACGTAAAAACTCTTTGAAGAATTGTCTGTTTAATTTAATATTCCGTTCATTTAAAAGTAAACCAGTATCTTCATTCCTCATTTATCTGTTCTCCTATATTTTATGGTCTAATATTATTTTTCGTTATTATTAATTTTGAATTCAAATACTTCCTCTGATAAGTTGTTTGTTACTTTGAAAAGAGTGTTTTTTAAAGTTTCTGTTAGGTTATGTTTTTCTATTGATTCATTTATTTCTGTTTTAGGTGTTAAAGTAAATTTTACATCTGCTTCTGAATTTTCAGATCTAATGATTCCTTCTAACATAACATTTCCTTTTACATCAACAGCACCACCCATAGTTTTAAAGATAACTGTATCATCATACGCCTCATCAAAATATTTATTTAGTTCTTCATCAAATAATTCTGCATCGAATTCAATTTCTTCTTCTTCGAGCTCAGGTTGTTTTTTTACCGGAGCAAAGAATGGTTTAATATTAATAGCTTCATCTAAATCATCATCAGCAAAAATAAAATCTGCGTCAGGGCCTATAGCTTTAGCAACAATTTCTCGATCATTAGTATTGCTTGCTGCATCTAATAAGTTAAGTATATCACCAATATCTGGGTCTTTAAGTGCGTTAATATTATCTTCTCTCTCATACCAATAAATAATAATGTCTGCTGCTTCATCAAAATATTGTGGGTCACCCTCAAACATTTGTTTTAATTTTTGTTCATCCTCTTCTTCATCTTCAAAATCTTCTTCCAACTCATCTTCTTCATCTTCTTCTATTTCAACATCTTCAGCATCTTCTATTTCAACATCTTCGACATCTTCAACATCTTCTTCATTTTCAACATCTTCTTCATCTTCATCATCTTCGACATCTTTTTCATCTTCTTCTATTTCAACAAGATCTTCACCTGTTACAATTTTATAAAGTTCTTTTAATTCTTCTAAATGATTTTCTTCATCTTCTTGCATTTCTTTTAGTCTATCAATAATATCTTCTTCAGCTATGCTTTTTTTCTTGAAGAATTCTATTACTTCTTCATGGCTAGCAATAACTTCTAATTTTTCATTTGCTAAGAATCCAATATTATCTTTAAAATCATCGCCTGTTTCTTCTTCAAAAGATTCATTATAAAAATTATTTTTAGCGTTTTGTTTAAATTCTTTTACAATAGCTTCTTTTGCTTCTTCTGTTGCTGTTTTAATCCAATTTAAAGCTTCTTGTTTATTAAAACCATATGCGTATTGAACTGCATCTAGTAATGTTCGATCAATGCTTTCAGATAAATCAGCTATCTCTTCGATTTCAAAATCTTCTTCTAAAGCTTCTCCAGCTATGACTGGTTTTTTAGTTGAAATTTGTTCTATTCTATTTATTAAGGCATCAGCCATTTCTTGTTCATCTTTATTTTGTGGCTCAACTACATCAAAACCAAATACATCGTAATATAATTCTTCAGCTTTTTTCAAACTGTAAGTTTTAACATCTTTTATTATATCGGTTATTTTACCACTAAAATCTTTTTTGCTATTACTTTCATATAGTTCAGTTAATCTAGCATCTAACGCATCAAAAATAATTTGTTCTGCCTCATCTTGTGGTTCTGTTTTAAAGAAATCATAGTCATTGAATAATTTATCACATTTTCGAACATCCCATGTTTTTATTTGTTTAGCTAGATTTTTCGCTTCTTCTATATATTCTTCATACTCACCTGGTTTAAATTCAAAATCAAGATCAGCCGCTTCAGTAATTAAATCATATCTATAATTTTCTTTTAATGAGCGTTGAACTTTATATTTTTTATTTTCAGCTTTTAATTTAGAAACTGCTTCAGATAAACCTTTTCTCGTTTTGAATGAAACTACTTTTTTATTCAAGTCTTCTGTAACTTGATTGTTTTGTTCAGAAGCTTTTTTTCTTAATAGATTTAATAACTCAATTCCTTCAACATTGCCATGTTTTCTTGCAAATCCTTGAAGTTGGAATAAAGTTGTCATTCCTAATTTAGTTGCTATGTTAATGATCTCTGTAAATTGATCTGCTGAAACACCTTCATTAACATCTTTCTGATCAATTACTTTAACGCCATGTTTTTCTAGCATCTCATCCAATTCATCTTTGTAACCAGTTGTTTTTTTGAATTGTTCTATCAATTTTTTATCATCAGTATTTTTAACATATTTTTCAAATAATACTTCTAAATCTTCTCTATTATGAATACTCTCTTTAATCCAAAATTCTTCAGAGCGAGGTGAATCAACATTATATTTTGCTAAATCATTTACTGTAAATATTTTATCACATAATTCATCTTCAGCAGATAAACTTTGATCTTCAATATTATCTGTGTAAATATCTTCTTTAGTATCTTTTACTTTTATGCATAATGTTTTAGGGGCATCTAATGATACAAACTGACAATGACCAAATCTAGCTAAGGCATCCTTTTTACTGCCATTGAATAATTCTATATCAGTCTCACTGTCCCATATAATTATCTTTGTTGTTTCATCATCATTGAAACTGTTTAAAATCTTAGCTAATGGTAATTCAACTTCATGTTCGTCTAAATCTATATTACATGATAAATGACCATTTCCAACATTAAATCCGTCTATAGCTGAATCAGTTAATTTTATTGGTAGTTCAGACATCATACCTTCATAAATCTTTTTATTACCAGCATTTGTTACAATAACTTTATTTATTGATTCAGGTAAAATAATTCTATGTATCAACTCTTCAGTTAAATTTAATTTAAGTGTTCGCAGTTTATTTAAAGATTCTCTAGTTGGCAAGCGTAATTTTTTAGTTAGAGGTTTAGCTGTTTTAACTTGTTTTGCTGCGTCCTCTTCTTCATCTTCGGGTTCGTCGATTTCGTCTTCTTCATCCTCAACATCTTCGATTGTGTCATCTTTTCTAACTTTATCAGAGTCAAATAAATCACCTAGTTGTGGAAGTTCAAATTCTTCATCATCTGTATCATCTGTGACAGCGGTAGTCATTCCATCATCTTCTTCTTCTGGTGCGTAATCTAATTCTGTATCTAAATCGATTCCTTCATCTTCTTCCTCTTCTGTTTCAGTTTCTGTTACTTCTTCAGCGTCATCACTATCAACATCCTCAATATCATTTTCAAACGCAACTTCAGCTGGTCCTTTTTGGTCATTATCCACAGCAACTTCTGCTGGTGTATCTGTATCTACATTCGATGGTTCTTCGTTTGCAACTTTACCTACTTGACCAAGTAATTCAAACCCTTTTCCTTCAACGTGACACGTAGGACATTCTTCTTCTATGTTATATAGTTCATCATTATCTGGATCAGCTTCTAATTGATTGTATTCGATAAATCTATTGGAATGGCATTTAACACATTGCAGAATAACTTGACCAACATAATCAATATTGTCTTTGACATGTTCTAAACTATCCGCGTTAACATCAATAACCTCTATTTCATCAATAGCCTCAGATTCATGCATAAATTTTTTAGCATCTTCTATTTCATTTTTTCCTGCTCTGAGACTAAATTCTTTTGCTTCTCTAACTATTTTCCTTACCTTTGGTTTAAGCAATACTTCTTCATCAGCTACTGAATTAAGATCTCTGAAAGCATCTAATAAACTACTATAATTTTTTTCCATAATTTCTAATTTCTCCTTTAATGCCTTTTTCTTCTAGCTTAGGCATAACTAGTTTTATTTGCTTTGTAATGATATTTTTTATTAATATCTAAATAATTTAGCACAAAACTATATGTCTATATTTATGGTTCAATATTATTTTTCAGTTAAACGTAGTTATAGAGTAAAAGAAAAAACCTAAACAATAACAAATGATTGGTTTAGGTTTTGTAATAACAAGTATAATAGAGCAATCAAATTTTAAAGTATTTGTCTTTAAGGAGTTTTTACGAAAGAAAGATTGTTAATTAATTACTTAATTATAAAATGGTGCGCCGATTTTGGGGAAGAGACACATCACTCTATTCTCTTGAAGTTTTAATTGTTTACATGATTTTTTATATTTAGTAATGGGAGGGTACAAGAACAACTCTAAAATTGATTGCTGTAATAATATACAATTTTTAATCTATTATATTCAAATTATGGCTTATATTTTAATTGGCGGTGGGGGATAGAATCGAACTACCCCACAGCTTGACTATACGTTTGTATATATCTACACCTGCTCTGCCCTCTGAGCTACCCCACCCTTTTATTTCTTCTCTCATTTTTCTAATTTCCTTCTTTCTTCTTTTATTCTCCAAAACGTTCACTAATAAAAGCACTTAAAATAAATAACATTCTATCTTTTTTTTTCATATTTAAAAAATGTTTTTTATCATAAGAATACGACAATCTAAGCTTAACATCTGAACCAGAGCTTGCGTCTTCAAATTCTAAATATAAATAATTTTCCAAAATTTGAGGGCTGTCTTCTAATTTAATATTTAAACAGTTTTGAAAATAGTCTTTAATTTCTTTCTTTACAATATTTTCCATACTCTTATTCCTTTCTTTGGGGTGAACGACGGGTTTTGAACCCGCAATTACTGAATTCACAGTTCAGTGTATCTACCAATTCCACCACATTCACCATATATAATGGTGGATAATGTAGGCTTGAACCTACGTCTCTCTGTTTGTAAAACAGATGCTCTGCCATCTGAGCTACCCCACCTTATTACTGTATTTATTATACACTAATTAATAGTCATATTTAATAATAAAGCCATGTTTATTTTTATTTTTCATTATGTTGATCATATGTTCAGTTCCTTTTGATTTACCGTCCCAGAAAGCAACTAAAATATCTCCGGCTTCAGCCATTTCTGTGTTACGAA
>JAQVZV010000040.1 GCA_028708005.1 Bacilli bacterium | reverse complement strand
TACTAGTTGTAATATCTTTTTTAAGATATTACAAACACTAAAAGAATTATTACTGGGTTCCTGTTGTCAATGAGGAATTAGAAAGAAATAAAAAACATTCTACAATAAACATCTGACAGACTTACTGCTAATTTAAGTTTTGGCAGTAGATTTGTCAAACTTAATGACAAATTGTTTTTTATCATTAGTTTTGCCAAATGTACCATTGAAAATTTTCGCCAATATTGAAACTTTTATTCAATGAAAAATGGATAAAAAACCACTCATTTTTCAAAAAAACGCACCTAAAAGTGTACCTAAAAAAATCAAAAAGGCTGCAAAGCCTTTAATACAAACAAAAATGGAGCCTCTCGGCTCCTTCAGGGGGTTTTGGTTGTCCACCCTCAACTTTAAATCGTAAGAGTGGACGTGTGAAATGTTATTTTCACACTATATACATAATAATATTTTTTAGTCTAAAAGTCAATTGAAAACGCAATATTTTACAATGCTTTTTTATCAAATCGTTCAATATAGTGACATCTTTTACATAAAGGTTCGATCAACTTTCGATTTTGAAACCCTTCTTTCATCTTTTTACATCTGTAACTATTTAAAATTGAAGCTAAGTCCTGTTTGAAAATATTACCAAGATTAATGATACCATCGGTATCTAAACAACATGGTACCACTGTTCCATCAACTAAAATACCAATATGATTTCTAAGTCCGTAGCAAGTACCTGTTTCGCTTAACTCTTTATTTTTAATATCAGGCCATTCAAACTCTTGATCAAAGTTAAGATAAAGTTTAGGTCTTAATACAAATTCATTTACATTTGATGGAACATTTACTTGATAATGATTATTTATAAGTTCAATAATATCTTTGTTTTCATTATCCGCTCCCAAGTTCCATAGACGTAGTGAAATATAACAATCAAGAGTTATCATATCAACAACATTTAGTATTTCTTCTATATCCTTAATATCTTTAAAACTATGAAGTGATATATTTATTTGTCTTATACTTTGAGCCTTATTAATAACATCAATATTATTATTTAAAAGACGTCCATTAGTAGTTAAATTAACTTTCATTTTATATTGATGTGCTATATCCAATATAGTACTAAGCTCCGGATGCATTAAAGGTTCCCCTAAAAGGTGAAGACATATATATTCAGTATATCCTTCAATTTTCTTTAATACTTGTCTAAATGAAGTGGGAGTCATATATTTCTTTTCTCTATTACTGCCTTTACAAAAAGAACATTTTAAATTACAGACATTAGTTATTTCAATATATATACGTTTAAACATCAATCTAAATTAACGCTCCTTTCAATAACCTCTTTAATATGTGGATATTTACCTATTAAGTTGTTATTAATAAAAATCTCAGCATCATTTTTAGCTTGGATTAAAATCTTAAAATCTTTCTTTAAATCAGCTATTTTAAAAGACATATCGCCACTTTGTTTCACTCCAAACAAATCCCCTTGACCTCTAAGTCTAAAGTCTTCTTCACTTATTTCAAAGCCATCATTAGTTTCCGTCATTATCTTCAATCTTTCTTTTTCTTTATCACTAATTAAAATACAATAAGATTGAAGATCACTTCTTCCTACACGTCCCCTTAATTGATGCAAGGTGGATAGTCCAAAGCGTTTAGCATCAAAAATAACCATCAGCGTAGCATTCTTCACATCTATTCCCACTTCAATAACCGTAGTACTAATTAAGATATTAATTTCATTGTTAGCAAAGCTATCCATTATTGACCCTTTTTCAGCAGTAGACATTTTACCATGAAGCATGCCAACCTTATAGTTTTTACCAAAAGCTAGTTCAAACTGCCTTTTAAGTTTATTGACATTTTCAAGGTCACTGTTTTCACTTTCTTCAATCAAGGGTGCTACTACATATACTTGATGGTGAAGTAATAGTTCTTTATGTATCGCTTCAAGAACTTCTTTAATTTCCTTTGGATGTTTTAAATATGTAATTATTTCTTTGCGATTCTTGGGCATTGTTTTAATATTAGATATATTCATATCTCCATATATAGTTAAAGCATAAGTTCTTGGTATAGGCGTTGCGCTCATATATAAAACATCTGGTCTACTACCCTTGCTTTTTAAACTGCTTCGTTGATTAACACCAAAGCGATGTTGTTCATCTGTAATTACTAAACCAAGATTAAGATATGCTACCATATCCTGCATAACAGCATGTGTCCCAATAACTAAGTCAATTACTCCTTCTTCAAGCCCTTGATAAATAGAAGCTTTTTCTTTCTTCGATGTATTACCTATTAATAATTTTATATTAATATCAGTATCCTTAAACAAAGTCTTAATATTTTCATAATGTTGCCTTGCTAAAATTTCAGTAGGCACCATCATTGCTGATTGATATTTATTAAGATACATAACATAAATTGCAATAACAGCTACAACTGTTTTACCACTACCAACATCACCTTGTAATAAACGATTCATAGCTTGATTTGAACTAATATCCTTTAAAATGTCATGCACAGCCGTTTGTTGATCGAGTGTTAATTCAAAAGGTAAATTCTTAATAAATGAATCAACTTTATCCTGACGAATTTCTTTCGCATGCCCTTCTACTTTACTCTTATTTCGTTGCTTTAAAATGTTTACCTTTAGCATAAACATAAATAATTCTTCATATTTAAGGCGGATCATCGCTTTCTTTAAATCATTTATATTGCTAGGACGATGAATAATATTAAGTGCCTTTATCTTATCGATAAATTTATGTTGAAGCGCTATAGGTTGTGGTATATAATCTATAATTTGTGGTTTTAACATTAAAGCTTCATCAATATACCGCCTTAAGTTTTTTCTACTTAAACCATTAGTTGTATGATATATAGATTCTATTCTTGGTTGATCGCTTAATCCTTCAAATATGATATCACTAGCAACTACTGTATTTTTAACCAAATCCCATTTACCGATAACCGTAATTTCCCTATTTATAGTTAAATTGGGTTTTAAAAAACCCCGATTAAAAATGATAACATTTATAATGGCGTTCCCTGTTCGAAGACGGAAACTCATCTTATTTTTACCACCTCTAAATCTGAATATATTAGGAATCGAATCTATAAAGCCATCGATTACAATCTTATCATCCTGCTTTAAACTAAAGATGTCACTGCGACTTAAAACTTCATAACGAAAAGGAAAATGATTTATTAAATCATTTACTGAATATATATCTAATTTCGATAAATAAAGACTAGTTTTAGGCCCAATACCTTTTATTAAATTTAAATCATTCATTGTATTACCTCATTATAATTGTATCATATCTTAGGCCTTAAATTGCTGTAAAGAAAAAAGATATTATGATTTATAATATCTTCTAATAATGAAATCTTTTGGCAAATTCGTTTTTTACTTTCTTATCACCAAACATAAACATACCAATGATAACGATTAACGATACTGCCGCGGTAATGATACTAGGCCTTCTTTCGGTCACAATATCAGCCCACAATAATATTAATAGAGTTATTCCAAATAAAGCAATTATTAACATATGCATAAAATATGTTAATAAATTTGCTGGTTTTATTAAAATAAAGATAACTAACACAATAATACCTGCTGAAATTAATATAGGAATAAGAAAATCAATTGACCATCCAGCATAACCTAAGATTAAATCTAAGATAAAACCAATAATGGATAACATATATACATTTATCATTACTATCGTTCCAACATTCTTATATGACTTAATAGCAGCCTTCATTAACAAATATGCATAAAACAATACAACAATAGAATATGGTGCCCAAATAAAGTTAAATGAAAAGGCTACATTTAAAACAATATTTGTTCCTATCAAAATAATGAAAAGGAAAACTAAGATACGCATTATTTTTTTAATTAAATCTTCTTTCATTATTCTTTGAATAGGAAAATCTTTTTCAGCGATATTATTTCTTTTTATTGTCCTTTGTTTACAAAGAGGACAATTAGATAAATTATTTTCAATGACTACCTTACATTTATTACAATATCTCATATTAATCCTCCTCAGCATCAATTTCATTTATACTAGATGATAATTTAATATCTAATCCTTGGTTAGAAAGATAAGTAAAAAAGTATCTTTGAATTTCAGTATCAGCTAAGACAGAAGAAAAGGAAATAGATAATTTGTCACCAAACGAACATAATCCTACCTTTATTGGCAAAACCCCATCGGTATAACTTATCATATCAAATCTATCAATATATTCTTTTACTTCTTCTTTCACATCAACAACACCAAGATTAGATACCGTTGTTGTAGCGCCACGATCACCCACAATATTAGAAATCCCTATTAATAAAATGTCTTTTATTATAAGAGGAATAAATCTTAAAATAATATTCTGTTGTAAACTTGCAAAATATCTAAACTTATCGAGTAACACCGATTTATTTAATTCTTCCTTCATTTTAGATGATACAATGTCAAGAATATCATCAAATGAATAATTATGTTTAGCAGCATCTACGCTAACAAGAATAGTGGAAAAGAAATTACCCATACTATAAGATTCAAAATAATTACGTAAATTTACAGGTATACATATCGAAATAGGGCTCTTACTTTTAGCATATTTGAAATTCTCCTTATATATTGCTTCAATCAAAATTGCTGTTAAATATGCTGTTATGGTAACCTGTCTTGCCTTAGTAATTTCTTTTAATTGTGATACTGAAATAGTACCAATAATAACATTAGTACCGACCTTATTAACTTTTATGCCTTTAATTGGATAAGACTTCTTATTACGCTCTTTAAATATTTGTTGATCTTCTTTTTTCATCTTAGCATATTTTATAAAACTATCGACACTCATCTCATTTTTTGAAACTAACTCCGTTCCCGCAACAATATCCCTAGCAATCTTTTTAGGATGTCTTATTCTTAAATAATTTGTTACTAATGTTTCTAAAAAATATAAAGCACCCGTACCATCAGTTAAAATATGGGAAACATCGATATTAATTTTTTTCTCAAAATAAGTTACTTTAAATAAAAAATAGTTATTATCAAAATTGTTTATAATGGTCCCTGGAAAACGTTGATCTTCCTCAACTATAGGAGTAGCATTATTACCCTCTAAGTAATACCAAAAAAAGCCTTTTCTCAACTTAACACGAAAAGACGGAATAGTAAAAAGAGTATCATTTAAAGCTTCTACAAGTGTTTCTTTCTTAACTTTTTCTTTCAATTTTACAGACAAACGATATATATTAGGATTACTAGCATTACTCGTTGAAGCATATAATGTTCCAACATTATCAAGTTTGTTCCAATAATAATCATAGTGCTTTTTCATGTGATCACTTCCCTACAACTTATCACTTATATTATTTACATATCAATTATTTTAATTAGTAAAAACAAATAACTTACATTACAAATATATTATATCATTTTACGCATCTTTTTAATATGCTTATATTATTAAATATATATATAAAACACTTGACAAGCATTACCATTATGAGTATTATAAGCATTGCCAATTCCCAAAAAGGCGAATTGGTGCTAGTATCACACTAGCCAACCCCTTTTTATTCTTTTGAAGACTGCCCTCAGGGGGGACAGTCTTCCTTTTTTTATATAAAAAGATTCTTCGGATTATTCACCAAAGAATCTTTTTATTTCCATATCAGCACTATCTACTGAATCAGAAGCATGAATTAAATTACAAGTTGTATTATTAGCAAAATCCCCTCTGATTGTACCAGGTAAAGCTTCATACCATCTAGTAGAACCTATTAAGATTCTCATCCCTTCAATAACGCTATCACCTTCGACAATCATTCCTACAACTGGACCAGACGTCATCGTTTCTACAATATTGGCAAAGAAAGGTTTATCTGCCAATGCCGCATAATGTTCTCTAAGTATGTCCTCAGTTAAAGTCATCATTTTCATTTGTGTAATATGCCAACCCTTATCCTCAATCCGACTAATTATTCGTCCCATTAATTTGCGGTGAAGAGCATCAGGCTTTAACATTACATAAGTGCGTTGATTCATTTCCCTTACTCCTTTTTCTTATTCTACTTCTATTAACAAACTCTTTAAATAGAGGTTGCATGTTTTCCATATTTTCAGGATGCCATTGTACACCAATAGCAAAAATGTTTGGATCAACATGCTCTATCGCTTCAATGACACCATCAGGGGCTGTTCCTACAATCTTCATGGGTTCTGCCACTCTGGGAAGAGCATATTGATGATGACTATTTACATCAATTGATGAACCAAACATATTATATAATTTACTATTCTCTTCAAAACTAACTTTATGAACTATATTAGTAAGTTCTTTTACACTATTTATTTTAGGAGCATGATTAATCTCAGTCAGATATTCATCAAGTTTTATAAGTTTAGCACCCGTCAAAGTAGATAAACCTAAAGCTTGAGCACCTTGACATATCCCTAAAAAGGGAATGTTATTACTTATAGCATATTTAATCAGATGGATGTGATAAGATTTTATCTCTACCCCACCCATCATTAAAATACCATCACATAAATTTAAGATATCTTCATCAATAAAATCATGTTGATTATTAGTTATAAGACCAATATAAGAAGCATTCTCTTTGTCAAGTGAGGTCATGTAATCATATATAATAACGTTCGCTTCCCGTTCAATTTTGCTAACTATCTTATCTCTTCTACCAATAATTCCAATAATAGGTCTTGTCACCTTGAACCACCTTTTCCTATCTAATATAGCATTTAATACAATATTTTTATTATTAATAATGTAAGCTTTATTGTTCTAACGATTTATAATAATCAAAGCGTTTCATAATATCTTCTTTCAAGCCACGTAGTAGCGTATCAGCTTCACCCTCATTAATTGACTTAAGCATTGCAAAGCGTTTCTCACTATTTAAGAATGTACCCAAATCATCAAAATTAGGGTTCTTAAAGTCTAAGGTAAACTTATCATCATTAGGATTATATCCAAATATAGGCACATAACCACATTTAACAGCATTCTTTTGTTGTTCA
>JAQVZV010000039.1 GCA_028708005.1 Bacilli bacterium | reverse complement strand
CTTACCATTTCACTAGTAATTTTGGACATCCTTGCTTCGGTATATCGTTGAGCTGCTGCTCCATCACCATCCAATGATCCGAAGTTACCATGCCCGTCCACTAATGGATAACGATACGAGAAGTCTTGAGCCATCCTAACCATAGCATCATAAATACTGCTATCCCCATGTGGGTGATACTTACCCATAACGTCCCCAACTATTCTAGCTGATTTTTTATGAGGTTTGTCACTAGTTACGCCCAATTCATGCATACCATATATAATTCTTCGATGAACCGGTTTTAATCCATCTCTTACATCTGGCAAAGCTCGTGATACGATAACACTCATCGAATAGTCTAAGAATGAAGTTTCCATCTCTTTTGAAATATTTACATCTATTAATTTATCATTCATCTTTAACACCTACCTAAATATCCAAATTTTTAACGAAGAGGGCGTTTTCTTCGATAAATTCTCTTCTTGGAGCAACCTCTTCGCCCATTAACACGCTGAAAACCTCGTCAGCCTTAATGGCATCATCAATGTTTACCCTTAAAAGAATTCTGTTATTAATATCCATTGTTGTTTCACATAACTCAGATGCATCCATCTCACCTAAACCTTTGTATCTAGATATTTCTTTTTTTGTGTTTTCGGGGATAGTTGCCAAATATTCGGCAAGTTCTTTATCATTCAAGATATTTTTCTTTACTTTTCCATGCGTAACTTTATAAAGAGGTGGTTGTGCAATATATATATGCCCGTTTTCTATTAACGGTCTAAAGAATCTGTAGAAAAAAGTCAAAAGAAGAGTTCTAATGTGAGCGCCATCTACATCGGCATCTGTCATAATAATAATTTTATGATAACGCAATTTTTCAATATCAAATTCTTCGCCAACACCTGTACCAATCGCCGTTATTAATGATCTAATTTCTTCATTTGCAAAAACTCTATCGATGCGTGCCTTTTCAACATTTAATATTTTCCCTCTTAAAGGTAATACAGCTTGTGTTTTGGAGTCGCGTCCGCCTTTAGCACTACCACCAGCCGAATCCCCTTCCACGATAAATATTTCTGAAATAGTTGCGTCTTTTGATGAACAGTCAGTAAGCTTACCAAATAATCCCGCCATTTCTAAGCCGCTTTTACGTCTTGTTAGTTCCCTAGCCTTTTTAGCAGCCATTCGAGCCCTGGCAGCTGTCAATGTCTTTTCAATTATTTTTTTCGCTTCATCTGGGTTTTCAAGTAAAAATCTTTCTAAACCTTCAGCAAAAACATTATCCGCAATCTTTCTAACTTCTGGGTTCCCAAGTTTGGTTTTTGTTTGGCCTTCGAACTGAGGGTTAGGGTGTTTAGCAGAAATAATCATTGTCAAGCCCTCTCTCACATCATCGCCCGTCAGTGGATCATCATTTTGCTTTAAAATATTATTGTTTCTTGCATAATTGTTAATAACTCTTGTTAAAGCTCTTTTTACCCCTTCATCATGCGTGCCACCCTCGTATGTATTAATATTGTTAACAAACGAATAAGTATTAGCTACATAACCATCATTATATTGTAGAGCTATTTCCAATAGAATATCATTCTCTTTGCCCTCAATAAACACAATTTCATCATGAACAGCAGTTTTGTTTTTATTTAACATAGCTACATATTCGGTAATACCACCAGAATATAAAAACTCCTCTTTTTTACCATCTATACGTTCATCTTTTAACAAAAATTTTAATCCTTTGTTAAGAAAAGCTAATTCTCGTATTCTTGTTTTTAAGATGTCATATTCAAATACGGTCGTTTCAGTGAAAATTTCGCCATCAGGCTTGAAAGTAACGGTCGTGCCGGTTCTGTCAGCAGAACATTCCCCTATTACTTTAAGTGGTTCGGTTGATTTCCCGCCATCTTCAAAACGTTGATAATAAATTTGGCCATCTTTATAAATTTTAACTTCCAAATAGGTACTCAATGCGTTAACAACGGCAGCTCCAACACCGTGTAGGCCGCCAGACACTTTATAGCCTCCACCGCCAAATTTACCCCCCGCATGCAATACGGTGAAAATTGTTTCAACAGTTGATTTTCCAGTCTTTGGATGTATTCCAGTAGGGATTCCTCGGCCATCATCTTTTACTGTTATTGAATTGTCATTTTCTATTATGACTTCTATATCATCACAATACCCTGCCAAAGCTTCGTCAACAGCGTTATCTACTATTTCCCACACTAAATGATGGAGTCCTCTATTACCAGTGGTCCCAATATACATTCCGGGTCTTTTTCTGATTGCCTCAAGTCCTTCTAAAACTTGAATATCAGACGAATCATAATGCGTTTCGTTTTTTTTCATTTGTGTCACCTCTATTATTTCTTTCATATTGTATTATCTATTTTTTGAACTTCAGCGTTGTTTACTAAAAAGATGCTGGCGTTCTTCAAAATGTTATTTTCTACCATTGATATATCGGTAGTAGTAATAATTATTTGCATTCTTTTATTTAAATAATTAATTATACTTTGGCATTTATTACTATCAAGTTCACTGAAAATATCATCTAACAGCAAAATAGGATATTCACCTTTTTCTTTTTTAATAAGTTCTATTTCGGCAAACTTTAAACATAATATTGCTATTCTTTGCTGACCTTGAGAACCATATTCCTTTATTCTCTTGTCGTTAGCCCAAAAAACAAAATCATCTCGATGAGGCCCTATTGTAGTTTGAGTCATGACAATATCCCTTGGTAAACAAGCTTTGTATTTTGCTATAAGCGTTTCCCTCATATCCACCGATTCTTCAAGTGGTATTGCGGGCTCGTATTTAATTTCGAGTTTATCAAATCCCTTGATTTTTTTATTTATCTTTGCGATGGATTTGTTAATATCCTTAATGTACTTATCCCGATAATTATAGAGTTTAATAGCATAGTCAACCAATTGATTTGTAATTATATCTAAATAACTTTTATCATATTTATCTATCGTTATTCTCTTTAAGTATTCATTGCGGTTTTTTAAAATAGCGTTATAACCATTTAAAACATAAAAGTATTTATTATCAAGTTGACCTATTTCAATATTAAGGAATCGTCTTCTGTCATTTGGTGCTCCTTTTATTATATCCAAATCCCCGGGATGAAAAACAATAACATTAAAGTAAGAAATATAGTCGCTTATCTTTTTTATAGGATTTTTGTCGATTGAAACCTTCTTGCCTTTAAAATTTATTAATACTTCTAGTTCACTATCGTCAAGCTGCTCATCTTTTTTTATTATTCCGTTTATTTTACAGTATTTGTTGTTTTCCTTCATTAAATTTGAATCTAAATGGGTTCGATGGGATTTCGTGATGGCTAAAACGTAGATACTTTCGAGGATATTGGTTTTTCCTTGGGCATTGTTTCCAACCAAAATATTAATTTTTTTTCCGAACTTAATGTTCAATTTTTCATAATTGCGAAATTTTTTTAAATTAAGTTCTTTTATAATCATTCTTGACCTTTGTTATACCCATGAAATCACCTTTATACCATGCTATTTATCCCATTATCCATACATATATATTATACCACAACCCCTTGTGTAAAGCCATCTTTTTGCTTATAAAACAAGAAAAAGCGCCTTTAAAAGCGCCTTTAACAAAAGTCTTTATTATTTGCCTAAGCAAAACTGCTTAAATAACTCGTCTATCAACTCATTATTGTAGTTTTCTCCTATTATATCACCTAGTATTTCCCATATCCTCTTTAAATCAATTGCTAATATATCTAGCGGGATATTGTCATCTAACCCCAATTCTAATTCATTAATTACCTTAAGCGTTTCGTTTAATAGCCCTAATTGTCTTGCGTTTGACAAATAAGTTAAATCGCCACGATCTAAGTCGTCGATATTAAACATCTCTTTTATCTTCTCTTTCAACATATCCAAGCCTTCAATAGATACCGTGTTACCATATACAACGATTTCCCCCTGCAACTTTTTTTCGTCAATCTCAGAATCTAAATCATCCTTATTTATCAAAACAATTCTATTTTGCTTGTTAACTTGATTAAGTAGTTTTATATCTTCGGCGGTTATGCCTTCCTTGTTATTCAAAACAAGAATGACCAAATCAGCTTCATCAATCATTTTAATGCTTTTAGTAACACCTAGTTGCTCTATTACGTCTTCTGATTCCCTAATGCCTGCCGTATCTATAATGTTTAATAGAATACCATCAATACTTACGCTGCCTTCTACGATGTCGCGCGTAGTTCCTGCAACATCGGTTACAATCGCTTTATCTTCATCAATAAGTTTGTTAAGAACACTGCTTTTGCCTACGTTGGGCCTGCCAATTATAACTGTTTTTATTCCCTCCTTTATTATCTTTCCATTTTTAGCTTCTTTTAGAATACGCTCTACCTCGTTTTTTATATCCGCCAAACTAGAAACCAACATTTCATTGGTAACTACTAGAATGTCCTCGTACTCAGGATAATCTATATTAACATCAATATTAATTAATATGTTTTTAATACCATCTCTTAGCTGTTTAATCATAGATGACACTTTCCCACTTATTTGATTTAGTGCTAACTTTCTCATTTTTTCAGTTTTAGCATTAATAAGATCCATTATTCCTTCGGCTTCAATTAAATCAATTCTTCCGTTTAAAAAAGCCTTTTTACTGAATTCACCAGGTTCTGCTAATCGGGCTCCATTTGACAGGAGTAACGCCAACACTCTATTTGTTGTGTTAATACCCCCATGACAATTTATTTCTACAGTATCCTCGGTCGTAAAACTTCTTGGGGATTTCATAACAGAAACCAAAACTTCATCTATAATTTCTTCATCATCATATATATGACCATAATGAAGGGTATGGCTTTTAACTAACTCAAGATCGGTAGGCCTAAATATTTTATTTACAATTCTTATTGCATCATTACCACTAACTCTAACAATAGATATTGCCCCAACCCCAAGGGCGGTAGAAACAGCTGCAATAGTATCATTCATGTTATCACCTCTTCGCATAAATATTATAACAAAAAAAACTTAAATAATTAAGTTTTTATGAATTGCTTAATATTTTTATAATTCCTTAAATGAAAATTATTTTTCATTAAAGCCATATTTTTTATTAAACTTCTCTACGCGTCCAGCTTTATTAGATACTCTTGTTTGTGTTCCTCTATAAAAAGGATGGCACTCAGAACAAACTTCTACGCGAATATCATCAGTTGACTTCGTTTCAAATGTAGCGCCACAACTACAAGTAGCTGTTACTTCTTTATAAACACTATTCTTTTTCATGTTCATGCTCCTCTCGTCACAATTAATTGTTTAATTCGAAATCCCCCTTATTATATCAAGTGTCTTAGTTTTTTACAAGTATAATTAAATATTTTATTATTTTTATACGATTAATTAAGAATATATTTGTCTATAGCTTCAATTACCCTCTTTGAAATGGCGCTATAACCTTCATCAGACGGGTGAATATCTATAGGATTTGGAAGATAATCAGTGTTGTTTTCAAACATTTTATGAATATCGATATAAATTACACTGTTTTTTTTACTTATTTCTTTCATTCTTTTATTAGCATATACAAACACTGGATCTAATTCCTTTGCATAATCCTTTTTCATGTGCCAAAGAGGGTTATAATACCCTATTAAGATGATATCCTCCTTACAATACTTTTTAATTAGCACGAGAAGATTATCAACATCTAAAATAACTTCATCAACATATTTTCTTGAGTCGGTTTCACTATAGTATACCGAATCAAATCCATTTATCCCCATTTTATAAAACAAATCATCAGAACCTATAGATATGGTTATAATATCGGACTTAGCAAGGGCGTGCTTAATTGTTATTTCTTTATTATCTATCAATATCTTTTTGTTATCATTTATATCATTTATTAAATCTATTATACGATAACCGCTAACAGCAAACTTCTTCGTATAAAAGTCTAATTTTTTTCTAGTTCTTAAATTATCTGCTACATAATCAGCATATCCATATGCCATACTTTTATAGGGATTTTGTCCTGCTGCTAAAGAATCACCCAAAGCGATATAATATACTTTGTTGTTAATTGTCATTATGTATATTAATATAGGTAAACCAATAATTAGTACTAAAATAATTATTTTTTTCATCTAATCACCCCTAAAAAAATAGAGTATTACCTCTATTTAATTATATTAGACAATCTCTATTTTAGCACCTAATTGTGTTAATTTATCAATAATATTTTCATATCCCCGTAGAATATGTTCGATGTTATCAATTGTTGTTACGCCATCCGCACCTAATCCAGCCAGCACTAAACATGCACCCGCTCTCAAATCGGTAGCTGTTACTTCTTGTCCTTTTAGTTTGATTGGACCTTTGATATGAACTTTATCTCCGTCTATTTCTATATCGGCCCCCATTTGAACTAAATACGGAATGTTTTGAAATCTATTTTCGTATATTGTTTCGTGCACTGCAGAAATGCCTGAACATTGAGTTAATAAAGCTGTAATTGGTTGCTGTAGGTCGGTGGGAAAGCCAGGGTACCCAAGTGTTCTAATATTAACACTTTTTAATTTTGGAGATTTACTTATAATGAAATAATCTGGTCCTACTTCAATTTTAACACCCATTTCTTTTAATTTAGAAGTTAAAGCGTCAAGGTGTTCTGGTATAACATTGCTTATTTTTACATCTTCCCCCATCATGGCAGCAGCAATCATATACGTTCCGGCCTCGATTCGATCAGGAATAACCTCATGATAACAACCGCTTAGTTTGTTAACTCCTGTAATTTTTATTTCACTAGTACCAGCACCAACTATTTTCGCTCCCATATTATTTAAGAATATTGCAACGTTTACAATCTCCGGTTCCTTTGCAGCATTTTCAATTACTGTTACACCATTTGCTTTTACTGCTGCAAGCATTATATTAATAGTAGCGCCAACGCTAGCCACATCTAAATAGATACGTCCTCCGACTAATTCATCAGCTGTTATTGTATACTGATTATCTTTTTCAATTATTTTCGCTCCTAATGTTTCAAAACCCTTCAAGTGTAAGTTA
>JAQVZV010000038.1 GCA_028708005.1 Bacilli bacterium | reverse complement strand
GTGGCGACTTAGGTTGGTTTAATAAAGGTGTAATGGATGAAGCTTTTGAAAAAGCTGCTTTTGCTCTAAAAAAAGATGAATATACATTAACACCAGTCAAATCAAGTTTTGGATATCATCTTATCTTAAAGACTGGCGAGAAAGATAAACCTGCTTTAGATGAAGTAAAAGATAGTGTTATAGAGGATATTGCTACTAATAAATTAAGCGAGGGAAATACTGCTCTTCCATATAAAGCATTACAAGAACTAAGAAAAAAACATGATCTAAAAATAGATGATTCAGAACTAAAGAAGCAATATGATTCTTATATGAAAGAATTATTAGCTAAATAGAAAAGGAACTTATTGAAGTGTTAATTGTATCTTATAAAGCTCACTTCAAAGGTTCCTTTTTATTTGTTATATTTTCAATATCAGTCACATCATATCCCCTTTGGAACAAATGATGTCTGATTACCAAACCTAGTTTGTTTCCACTATACTTTTTAGAATATTTCTTATATAACCGATTATATTCATTCTCAATATTAATATTATTCTCAAAATTATAATCTTCTAACTTCTCTAGTATAATATCTTTATCATATCCTAAATTCATTAAGTAATTGAAAATGTTGTTTTTTAATACCTTACCTGTATATTTGGTATTTAAACGCAATTGTTTAGATATTAATTTATCAATTCTACTATTCGAAGCTTCATCATTAACATTTGATATAACTTTATCGATAATGTCACTGTCTACTTTATATCGTTCAAGCCCTTTTCTTATTTTATAAATACCGTCATTACTTAAATGTATCTTATCATTTACAAAAGATTTAGCAAAAACCTCATCATTAATATAGCCTTCATCTTCTAATCTTGTTATTGCTTTTCTTACATAATCTTCTTTATTCCCCTTTTTTAGTAAATAAGCTATTATCTCTTCTCTACTTCGTAATTTTGTATTTATATAATTTATAGCTTGATGATATGGCAACGCCTGATCATTATCTGATATTATCTTTCTTTTTAGATTGTCATCAACATTCTTGCCAGTTAAAAGAACATGATTGATAATAATCTCTTCATATACAATTAAATCACTACCATCATCAAAAGTAATTTTATATCTAGCTTTAGGCATTTTTTTAATTTTTATGATTTTCATACTATCACCTCTTGTTTATTAATTATATCATGTTCAATTAAAAAGTTATTACTTTATAGAAAAAAACTTAATACTATCTTATATGTATTAAGTTTTCTGATATCTCTTCTAAAGCTTTACCCAAAGGTGTCTTACATTTGCTCGACTTCTCATTAATTTGCATATGCCCTGTTTCAACTATTTGTCTTGAACGAGCCGCTGCTACCGTAACTAATGTATATTTTGAATCTACTAAAGTTAATAATTTATCAATTGATGGATAAATCACGCTTTATCACACTCCCTATTATTAAGATATACAAAATATGAAGGGATTACAATAGAAGTGCCATTCGTTTGACAATAATAGACATCATTTCCTAAATATAAACAAATAAATTACTTAGTTTGATACCAATTTCTCCCAAAAGAGGTTTCAACTTTAAGTGGCACTCTAAGTTTATAACAATTCTCCATCAGTTCCGTAACAATCTTTAAAACTATATCCTTTTCTTCTCTAGCTACATCAAAAATAAGCTCATCATGCACTTGAATAATCATTTTACTCTTTAGATTACGCTTGTTAAATTCACGATAGATATCAATCATAGCTTTTTTAATAATGTCTGCACTACTACCTTGAATTGGTGTATTAAGTGCCATTCGTTCACCTTGTTGTCTAATCATATAATTCTTGTTATTTAATTCTTCAATAACTCGTTTACGGTTCATAATTGTTTTAACATAACCATCAGCATAAGCTTCTTTTATCATACCATCCATATATACTTTTACCCCAGGATAAGTCTCAAAATATTTATCAATGAATATTTTAGCTTCCTTCACATCAATATCCAAATCATCAGATAATCCAAAACTACTAATGCCATATAAAATACCAAAGTTAACAGCTTTAGCTTTTCGTCTCATTTCACTATTAACTTCAGCCATACTAACTTTAAAGATATCCATAGCAGTCTTGGTATGAATATCCATCCCTTGGTTAAAGGCATCAACCAAACTTTCAACACCAGACATGTGTGCGAAAACACGAAGTTCAATTTGAGAATAATCCGACGCCATTATTTCATGACCCTTACTTGGGACAAAAGCCTTACGAATCAAGCGACCATAATCATATCTAATAGGAATATTTTGTAAATTAGGGTCTGATGATGATAATCTACCCGTTCTTGTTAATGTTTGATTATAGATAGTATGAATTTTATTATCTAATAACACAAAATCTATCATCCCGGTTATATATGTACTCTTTATTTTAGACAACATACGATATTCTAATATCTTATTAATAATAGGATGCTCATCTCTTAGTTTTTCTAACACGGCCCTACTTGTTGATAAACCTTTCTTAGGGCCTCTATAAGGAAGCTTTAATCTATTAAATAAAACCTCGCCTAACTGTTTAGGAGATGCGATATTAAAAGAAACGCCTGCCAAATTGAAAATATCTTTTTCTAAAAACTCTAGCTTTATATTAATTTCTTCCCCCATATCGATCATTGTTTTACGATCTACATTAACACCGGTATATTCCATATCAGCTAGTACGAAAGCTAGTGGGAATTCAATTTCTTCAAACAATGTAATACATTCTTCTTTTTTAAGTTCCGAAATAAACTTTTCTCTTGTTTCATATATAAACTTTGCTTTTCTAACGCACATATCTGCGACAATTTTTTCGTCTAAATCCTTAGATTTACTTATTATTTCATAAAAAGGAATATCATACCCTAATTGATTAGATAAATATGCAATATCATCTTTAATATTATAATTTAATAAATAAGCTGCCAACATCGTATCAAAGACAATATTATCAACATCTACTTCTTGGTACTTTAAAGATACCACCATCTTTTTCAAATCATAAGTATATTTAGGATTATCCATTAAAAATGATGGTTTTTCTTTTAATACCTCATAAGGGATATAAAATGAATCAGAATCGTTATATACACCCATTCCTAAAATTTTACCCATATGATAGTTAGTTCCAAGCACTTCTAAGTAAACAGCAACTTCTCCCTCTATCCTTATGTCATCTATATCACTTATAATTTTAACGTCATTAATAGTTCTAGGTTCCTTACCTTTTATATTTTTTATTAAAGAATAAAACTCTAGTTCTTCGTAAGTTTTTATCAATTCATTAATAACTGGTCCAGTATATTTAATATCTTCTAACTTTGTATTAAGTGGAACCTCTTTATAAATGGTAGCTAATTGCTTGCTCATAAAAGCATTATCTTTATCAGCTAATAACTTTTCTTTTAATTTACCACTTATTTTATCAATATTTACATAGATATTTTCAACACTATTGTACTCTTGTAGAAGTTTTAGAGCTGTCTTTTCGCCTACCCCTTTAACTCCAGGAATGTTATCTGAAGCATCACCTTGTAAACCCTTTAAATCAATAATCTTAATTGGCTCAATTCCATAAGTATCAACAAATGAACTTTTATCCATTCTAATATAATCTTGGGTTTTTAATAATTTAACCTCTATTTTATCATTAATCAATTGAAGTAAGTCTTTATCACTACTTATAATAATTCCTTGATAATCATTAGTATTGGTAATCATTTGACTAAATGTACCAACAATATCATCAGCTTCATAACCGTCCACTTCAAAATATCTAATTCCCATATTATCAAGAATAGTCTTAGCTACACCAAATTGAACTCTAAGCTCATCGGGCATTTCAATACGTCCTTCTTTATAAGCGTCATAACTATCATGTCTAAAAGTTTTTCCCTTATCAAAAGCAACCGCTATATAAGTAGGTTGTTCCTCATTAATAATTTTGTTCAACATATTAACAAAGCCAAGTAATGCATTGGTTGGAAAGCCTTTGGAGTTTTTCATCATATTACCGGTATAGGCCGTTGCATAATAACTCCTAAATAATAAATTATTACCATCTATCAGTATTACTCTATTCTTCATTCAATCTCACCATCCTATCAACAATACCTAACTCATATAATTTCTCTTTCGTTATAATCCCCTTATTATATGCTTCTCTTACTTTAATCACTTCATTGTCACTTACAAAATAAATCCTATCACTCTTTAGGCAATTAAAATAATAATCGTATACATTATCCCTATCTAGTATTTCAATCGCTTCAGCGCAAGCTAAACCTTTCTGTTCAACAATATCATATATTTTATATCCTTTGTATATAGCTTTAGGCTGTAATCCCATAAACATTTGGTTGTTGGCAGGAACTATACTCAATATTAGAACTAAAATTGAGATAAGAAAAATAATAACACCATACAATATCTTCTTTTCCATTATTAATACCTTCTCTCTTATATATTAATTATACCATTTATAACAAAAAGTATAAACTCATGAATACTAAAAGGACAAAATTATTATTTGCCCTTTGTAAAGTGTCTATTTTTATTTTATTATTATATCTAATATTTTAGTGATTATTTCATATAATTAGAAGCCTCTACCGCCACCGCCGCTTCCTCCACCACCAAATCCGCCGCCACTAGAGAAACCACCCCCACCAAAACCAGAGCCTGATGATGATGAGCTTTCACTAATCCTACTAAACGACATGTCTTTGGTAGTATTAATAGTTTGCGTTAAACTATCTGTAAAATAATGGTTCATATAAATATTGGAATATGTTGGGATTGTTGTATCAACATTCATATCTTGGATTCTTATTTCCATAGTTTTTGCCACCTTTGAAGCAATACCGAAAACTGTAGCATAGACTAAATACTTTTCCCACAAAACCACTTCGGGCAACTCTTTTTCATTAAATCTCCCAAAATCTAACAAAAACTTTTTAAAAGCTGACCACTTAGTAAAATGATCGTTTCCTTTAATTGTTCTTCGTTTAAAAGTAATAAAATATATACATAGTATAATAGATAGGATAATGGCCGTTATTGATATCGTAGGCATTGCTATAAAAGGAGCTGAAAAAAATGCAATAATGAACCCCGTGACAGCATATAATATTCCCTTTATCTTAATACCCAAGTATTCTTCATAAAATTCTTCTGAAATAGCCTTATTTTTTATGAGTTTTTGCCAATTATTATATTTTCTAGCGAAATCACGAGCACTACTAATTGTTTGTGAAGCTTCTTTAATAGTCTGAAAAGAAATTTCTTTACCATCACCCAATTCATCTATTAACCAATCGATAACATATTGTTCTTCCTTAGTCAATTCAATATTCAGTATGTCTTTCTTTACTAAGACATAATTTTTCTTACCTCGCTTGCCTTCTTCTTCCCTTACTTCAAAGATCTTTTTTCTAATAATATTTAAAATCATTGCTGAAAGAGAACTAGGTGTTACTTGTTCTTTCATTAAGTATTCAACAATTTCTGGTCCGTATTCTGCTGGAAATTCACGATGATATTCTAATTGAAAACTAGACTTATACTCTTTATCATATTTTCGGTAAGTAGAGATAGCTAATGCTATAGCCCCAATTATCCATAGAACATTTAGTCCTAGAATACCACCAGATATCGCTTTAGCTCTTTTTCTTTGCAGGTTAGCCTCATTAGCTAAAGCTTCTTCTTCTTTTAGAATGTTAGGTAAAGCAACTGACTTAGCTAATTTAGTGCCTAAAGGTATAATCTCCTTGTCAAAAGTTGATCTAATATCAACCAAATTATTAGCTCCTAATTTTTTGATGGTAGCAACAATTCTTTTATTGTCTTTTGGCACGATATTACCATAGATTGGACCATGAGCCCATACTCTCAATTCATCCACTTCACCAGGTAAATTAATTGTTATTTTTACATCAGCGATGGCATCATCAAAAGTACTACCCATAAAAGTCCAATATAATTCAGCTACATCTTCATGAATAACAATTACATCTTTTAGTAAATATTCAATATAAAAAACGCTAGTCCCGTTTTCAGTATAATTAAACATCTTCAATGATATGCTATCATTATAATTAGCATGAGTATAAACATGCGAATCTCCCGGATTAGCATACGCAACCCTGTGGAAGCAGTCTACAATGTTATTTACCAAATCAAAGTTACCAGGACTTAGTGGTGTTACTTCACAAACCCTATTTAATTGAATATCAGAAGCATCATATAAAGTATAATTCCCCTTGTAGTATAGATCTCTAATATACCCATTAAAAGAGCCCCTCATTACTATTTGCTCTTTAACTAACATATCTCCATTTTCATGAATATCTGCTTCAACATAAAAACCATCAATTTTATAATTAGGTTCTAATGCTTTTATACCTATAGGTATAAATAACAAAAGAATTAGTAATATCTTTTTCATAACTACCTCTTTCTTAAAAAAAACTTGAACAAATCAAGTTTTATTTGAATGACACTTTTGGAGCTTCTCTGTCTTGTTCATTAGTTTCAAAGAAAGCTTTTGGTTCAAATTTGAACATTCCCGCTACTATATTAGTAGGAAATAATTCTAATTTGTTTTTATAAGATAAAACACTATCATTATAAAATTGACGAGCATATGCAATCTTTTCTTCAATCTCAGTTAAATCACCTTGTAATTGTAAGAAATTTTGATTAGCTTTCAACTCTGGATATGCTTCTGCTAATGCGAAAATCCTGCCTAAGGCTTGTGTTAGTTCTCCTGACGCCTGCATTTCTGCTTCAGGTGTAGTAGCACTCTTAAAAGCATTGCGCGCTTGAATGACAGCATCTAAAGTGTCTTTTTCATGAGCGGCATAGCCCTTTACTGTTTCCACTAAATTAGGTATTAAATCAGCCCTTCTTTTTAATTGAACATCAATTTGAGCCCATTGATCACTAACCCTATTTCTTAGTTTTATTAATGCATTATAACTACTTATAACAAAGAGAACAATTAATAAAACAACTATTAATAAAATAATTAAAATAAATTTCCACATTTCCTTGATTTCCTCCTATCTATATAACTATATGATAACATACTTTTGTTTATTTGTGTATACATAATTTTCCCATTTTTACTCAAACTATTGATAGGTGATTTTATGAATATCGATATAAGGAAATATATTGAAAATAATTTCAAAGATGCAACTATAGATGATATAAAACAAAGTATTGAAGAATCATTAAAAAAGGGAGACGATATAACGCTCCCTGGTTTAGGTTTTTTCTTTGAAATCATTTGGAATGCTAGTGACGACAATGAGAAAAACAACATTCTACACATTCTCTTAAAGCACTTTAAATAATTACTTGTCACGAAGCAGGCCATTTAATTTAGTTGTTACTTCGTTAATAATATTATTTAATACAGCATTAACTTCATCATCAGTTAATGTTTTATTTGTATCCATAAATGTTAATGATAACGCTATTGATTTTTTATCATC
>JAQVZV010000037.1 GCA_028708005.1 Bacilli bacterium | reverse complement strand
CTGTTGAAAGAACATATATTGCCGAGTGATAAACATGGGAAACCATGTTTTTTCTATTTTATAATAAGATATTAGTGTATAATATTAGAGATATTATTAGATTGACACAAACCTTTGTTCGGGTGTATAATTGTAATGTCTTGAGGTGATAATATGTCATTTGAATTGGTTTCTAAATATAAGCCTAGTGGTGATCAACCCCAGGCTATTAAAGCATTGGTTAATGGAATAGAGGGCGGGATTAAACACCAGGTCTTATTAGGCGCTACTGGTACTGGAAAAACGTTTACCATTTCAAACGTTATCGAGCAAGTAAATAAACCCGTTTTGGTTTTAGCGCACAATAAGACTCTTGCAGGGCAGTTGTATAGTGAATTTAAAGAACTCTTCCCCAATAACAGGGTAGAGTATTTTGTGTCGTATTATGACTATTATCAGCCAGAAGCTTATGTCCCATCAACTGATACTTTCATTGAAAAAGATGCCGCAATAAATGATGAAATAGATGAATTAAGACACTCTGCCACATCAGCCCTGCTTAGTCGAAATGACGTGATTGTTGTCGCTTCAGTTTCGTGTATATATGGGATTGGAGAAGTTGAAGATTATAAAAACAAAATGCTTATAATCAACGTTGGAGATAAAATTGACCGTAATGAAGTATTAAAAAAATTAGTCGAAATGTTGTATGAAAGGAATAATCTAGACTTAAAGAGAGGTACCTTTCGCGTAAGGGGGGACGTTGTTGAACTGGTTCCTAGTTATGAACATGCTAAAGGAATTAGAATAGAGTTTTTTGGTGATGAAGTTGAAAGAGTAAGTGAATTTGATACCTTAACAGGAGTTGTTACCACTAATAAGAAGAGTGTAACTATATATCCTGCAAGTCACTATGTAACGGATGAAACAAAATTAAATATTTCAATTGATCGCATCAGAAGTGAGTTGAAAGATAGATTGGATTATTTTCTACAAAACGACAAACTTCTCGAACACCAAAGATTGAAGGAAAGAACTAATTATGACCTAGAAATGTTAGAAGAAACGCGCTTCTGTCGGGGCGTTGAAAATTATGCTCGTCATTTAGCGCTCAAAGATGAAGGCGAAATGCCAACGACATTGATCGACTTTTTTCCTAATGATTTTTTACTCATTATTGATGAGTCTCATGTGACGTTACCACAAGTTAGAGGAATGTATAATGGAGACCGCGCTAGAAAAAGTGTATTAGTTGATTATGGTTTTAGATTGCCGAGCGCAATGGATAATAGGCCATTGAAATTTAAAGAATTTGAAGGCAAAATAAATCAAGTTGTTTATATATCAGCTACGCCAGGTGATTACGAATTAGAAAAAGTTAATCACCAAGTCGTTGAACAAATAATTAGACCAACGGGTTTATTAGATCCAATTATTGAAGTCAGGGAAACAGAAGGTCAAATTGATGATATTGTTGGTGAAATAAATAATCGCATTAAAAATAACGAACGAACTTTAATTACTACTTTAACCATTAGAATGGCTGAGGAACTTACTAATTATTTAAAGAGTTTAGATATTAAAGTGGCATATTTACATAATGAAATAAAGACGCTTGAACGAATCAAAATAATCAGAGATTTAAGATTAGGTAAATATGATGTTTTAGTTGGTATTAATCTTTTAAGAGAAGGACTAGATATTCCAGAAGTTAGTTTAATCGCTATCTTAGATGCTGATAAACAAGGATTCTTAAGAAGTGAACGGAGTTTAATACAGATTATTGGTAGATGTGCTAGAAATGTAAACGGATATGTGTTAATGTATGCTGATAAGATTAGTGACGCGATGTCAGTGGCGATTAAGGAAACTAATCGTAGGCGAGAAATACAAGAAAAATACAATAAAGAACATGGCATTACACCAACAACTATTAATAAAGAGATTAGGGAATTAATTACTAATGAAGCCGAAAGTAATAAGAAGGAAAACGCGAGGTATAATAAAAAGGAAACTAATCGTATTATTAAACAAATAGAAGTTGAGATGATGGACGCTGCTAAAAGACTTGATTTCGAGCGTGCAACTGAACTAAGGGATATATTATTTGAACTCAAAGCAGAGGGAAGTTGATTATATGGATAAGATTATTATAAAAGGTGCTCGTGAGAACAACCTTAAAAATATAGATATTGAAATACCAAAAAATAAGCTGGTTGTGATGACTGGTGTTTCAGGCAGCGGTAAAAGTAGTTTAGCCTTCGATACTATTTATGCTGAAGGACAACGCCGTTATGTGGAATCATTAAGTTCATATGCGAGACAATTTCTTGGAAGTTCTGAGAAACCGGATGTTGATAGTATTGAAGGATTAAGTCCAGCAATAAGCATAGAACAAAAAACAACTAATAAGAATCCCAGATCAACCGTGGGCACAGTAACTGAAATATATGATTATTTAAGATTGTTATATGCAAGAATAGGGATTCCTCATTGTCCCGTCCATAATATACCAATCACTAGTCAGAGTATTGAAGAAATGGTTAATAAAATTTTAGAATTGGATAGCGGTACCAAAATCATAATTTTAGCCCCTATTGTTAAAGGGGAAAAAGGGACTCATAAAGAGAAAATAGATAATATAAGAAAGAGTGGATTTACAAGAGTAAGAATTAATGGCAAGATTTTTGATTTAAGCGAAGAAATCAATTTAGAAAAAAACAAAGTGTCAAATATTGAGATTGTTATCGACCGTCTTGTTATAAAGGATGACATCAGAAGTCGATTGTACGAAGCGCTTGAGGTTGCGACAAAATTAGCAGATGGAAAAGCAATTGTTGATGTTATAGGTGGCGAGGAAATAGTTTTAAGTGAAGTTTTCGCTTGCCCATATTGTAATTTTTCGTTAGATGAATTAGAACCTCGTTTATTTTCTTTTAATGCTCCTTATGGAGCTTGTCCAACGTGTAAAGGCTTGGGTTTAAAGCTGGAGATTGATGAGGATTTGCTTATTCCTGATAAAGACTTGAGTTTACGTGAAGGTGCCATTTTACCTTTAAGAAATATGGATGATGTTAATATTTATAATAAGAAATTAGAGATAGTATGTAAGTACTATGGCATTGATATGGACAAGGACATAAATGATTTAAAACGCAAAGACTTAGATATTATTCTTTATGGATCAGAAGATATTATTGACTTTAAGTTTAAAAGCAGAGGTGGTCATCTTTACAATAGCAAAGAAACTTATGAAGGAGTTATTCATAATTTAGAACGTCGTTATATTGAAACCAATAGTGAATTTATACGTGATTGGATTAGTAATTATATGGTTGAAAAAACATGCCCAACATGTAATGGTTCAAAATTAAAAGATAGCGTTTTGTCTGTTTTAGTGGGTGGCAAAAATATATTTGAAGTAGGGAATTTAAGTATTAGGGATGCTCTTGCATTCTTTGAACAGTTAGAATTAGGACAAGAACAAGCTGAAATTGCCAAACTTATTCTTAATGAAATTAAGAGCAGAATGGCTTTCTTAATAAATGTAGGCTTAGATTATTTAAATTTAAATAGAACGGCAACCACTTTATCCGGGGGTGAATCACAGCGTATTAGATTGGCAACGCAAATAGGCTCTCGTCTTTCTGGCATCTTATATGTTTTAGATGAACCAAGCATTGGGCTTCATCAACGTGATAATCAAAGATTAATTGATTCATTAATACAAATGAGGGACTTAGATAATAGTCTTATTGTGGTGGAACATGATCATGATACAATGATGCAAGCCGATTATTTAATTGATTTAGGACCAAAAGCCGGACGAGAAGGTGGTTATGTTATTGCTGCCGGAACGCCTAAAGAAGTTATGGAGAACCCAAATAGTTTGACTGGTAAATATCTATCAAACAAGGAAAGAATTGAAATACCTGCTAAACGCCGCAAAGGTAATGGTAACTTTATTGAATTGAAAGGATGCGAACACAATAATTTAAAAAATATCGATGTTAAATTCCCTCTAGGAACTTTTATATGTGTTACAGGTGTTTCTGGTAGTGGCAAATCATCTTTAGTTAGTGAAACGTTGTATAGAGCTGTCGCTGAAAAATTATATGTTGTTAAGGAAAAACCTGGTCGCTTTAAATCGATAAAAGGACTTGAATACATCGATAAAGTTGTTGATATTTCACAAACGCCAATAGGTAGAACACCAAGGAGTAATCCCGCTACTTATACAGGAGTCTTTGATGAGATAAGAGAGGTTTTTACAAATACAAAAGAAGCTAAAATCAGAGGATATAAAAAGGGTCGTTTTTCTTTTAATGTAAAAGGAGGCCGCTGTGAGGCTTGTTATGGTGATGGTGTTAAAAAAATAGAAATGCATTTTTTGCCAGATGTGTATGTTCCTTGTGAGATTTGTAATGGAACAAGATATAACCGAGAAACGTTAGAAATAAAATATAAAGGTAAAAATATAGCCCAAGTATTAAAAATGACGATTGAAGAAGCTGCTGTCTTTTTTGAAAATATTCCGAAAGTAAAAAACAAATTACAAGTATTATTAGATGTTGGCTTAGGATATGTACGTTTAGGCCAAAGTGCTACAACCTTATCAGGTGGTGAAGCGAGTAGGGTAAAACTATCTAAAGAGTTACAGCGCAAGCCTACTGGTAAAAGTTTATTTATATTAGATGAACCCACAACCGGACTTCACGCAGATGATATAAAAAAACTACTTGCTATTCTCAATCGAATTGTTGACAATGGCGATACGGTTGTTGTTATTGAACATAATCTAGATGTTATAAAAGTAGCAGATTATATTATCGATTTAGGCCCTGAAGGTGGCGACTTAGGCGGACAAATAATAGCTATCGGCACACCTGAAGAAGTTGCTAAAGTAAAACCTTCTTATACAGGTCAATATTTAAAAAGGGAATTAGAGAAACTAAAGAACAATAATTAATTAGGATCGCAAAGGTTTTAAAAACAATCGAAATATGTTAATATTTGATGTAGGTGGAGGTGATGATATGAAAGAAGTTCAACAATTTTTAATCAAAGAATTAAGAGGAGCAAATAAAACAATTGTTGTTGGCGCTTCACATGGACCAGATTCAATGGCAATCATCCACTTATTATCAATTTTAAAAGACAAACTTAATATGAAAATTATATGCGCCCATGTTGACCACAATGTACGAAAAGAAAGCGTCGATGAGGCTAATGAATTAGAAAACTTTTGCAAGAAAAATGACATTATTTTTGAGAAGATGACAATTGACAAAATTACTGATACTAATTTTGAAAATGAAGCTAGAATTAAACGATATGCTTTTTTTGAAGAAGTAATCAATAAATATAAAGCTTCATATCTTATTACTGCTCATCATGGGGATGATTTAATTGAAACAATAATGATGCGTTTGGTTAGAGGCTCATCATTTAAGGGGTATGCTGGTTTTTCAAGAGTTACAGATAGGGGAACATACAAAATGCTAAGACCTTTAATTAATGTAACAAAAGAAGATATTTTAGAATATAATCTAAAATATAATATTAACTTTTCAATTGATCCATCTAATGAGTCTGATAAATATACACGTAATAGATATCGTAAATATATATTGCCTTTCTTAAAGCGAGAGGACCCTTGCGTTCATGATAAATTCTTAAAGTTTAGTCAATTAATATTAGAGAATGATGAATATATTGATATGCAAATGAAGAAAGTTATAAAAGATGTATATTTTCAAGAAGTTCTTCACCTTGATAAATTAGCAAAGCTAGATAAAGTAATACAGGATAGAATTATTAATCATATCATCAGCATAATTTATCAAGACGATTTAATATTAATAGGTGATGCACATAAGGATTTGGTTAATAAATTGATTGCTTCTTCTAAACCTAATTCTTATATCTATTTACCAAATGATATTAAAGTTATAAAATCATATAATGAACTAAAGTTTGAAAAAAAAGATAATCAAGTTATTGACTATAAAATAAAATTTGATAGAATGGTTAATTTGCCAAACGGGAGACAATTAAAAATTGTTGATGACAGTAATGATAAAAGCAATTATATATGTCGCCTCAACAGTGATGATGTAGCACTACCTTTATATGTTAGAAATAAAAAACGTGGAGATCGAATAGAAGTTAAGGGAATGACTGGCCACAAAAAAATTAAAGATATTTTAATAAATGAAAAAATTGCATCTAGTGAGCGTGAGCATTGGCCAATACTAGTTGATAGTAAAGATAGAATTGTATGGTTACCAGGATTAAAAAAATCAAAATATGATAAATCAAAGAATGAAAGTTATGATATAATAATTAAGTATCATTGAAATGGAGGTAATTATGAAAATAAAAAATAATGTAAGAAAAGGAATAACGCCATATATAGTACTTATCGTATTAGCGTTGTTTATTTTAGTTGCTCTTGATTTTGCAGGACAAAAAGTTAATAATTTGTCATACGATAAATTTGAAGAAGTTTTAAGTGGCAATAAAGTTACAGAAATAAGCATTACACCTAGGGATAGGGCTAAAGTATATGAAATTAGGGGTAAATTAAAGGATTATGATGATAAAGAGAGTTTCTTTGTTAGAGTGCCATTTTCTGAAGAAGTTATGAGTAGGGTATTACTAGCTAGAGAAGAATTTGGTTTTAAATTAGAAACTAATACCGATCCTGAATCTAGTACTTTCTTATTATTCTTATTAAACGTTTTACCAATCGTCGCTTTAATAGGATTTGCCTTTTTCTTCTTTACAAGGCAAATGAATGGCGCTAATAAGTCGCTCGAGTTTGGTAAAAGCAGGGCTAAATTAAGCGAAGATACTGGGAAAGTAACATTTAACGATGTTGCAGGTTTGCAAGAGGAAAAGGAAGAAGTTAGAGAGTTAATTGATTTCTTAAAAAATCCTAAAAAGTTTCAAAGTTTAGGCGCTAGGATTCCTAAAGGGGTTCTTTTAGTTGGTCCTCCGGGTACAGGGAAGACATTACTTGCTAAAGCGGTAGCAGGCGAAGCAAACGTGCCATTTTATTTTATAAGTGGATCTGACTTTGTTGAATTATTTGTTGGTATTGGAGCAAGTCGTGTTCGAGACATGTTTAGACAAGCCAAACACAATGCGCCATGTCTTATATTTATAGATGAAATAGATGCTGTTGGTCGTCAAAGAGGTACCGGCTTGGGTGGAGGACATGACGAACGCGAACAAACATTGAATCAATTATTAGCTGAAATGGACGGTTTTGGTTCTAATGAAGGCATAATAATCATAGCTGCAACTAACCGACCTGACGTTCTTGACCCAGCATTATTAAGACCAGGAAGATTTGACCGCCAAGTGACTGTTGACTTACCCGATGTTAAAGGAAGAGAAGAAATATTATCTGTTCACGCTAGAAACAAGATATTGTCATCAACAATAACGCTTAAAAATTTAGCTAAACGAACAGTAGGTTTCAGTGGTGCTGATTTAGAGAATTTGCTTAATGAAGCAGCTTTACTAGCTGTCAGACGCGATAAGAAAATAAT
>JAQVZV010000036.1 GCA_028708005.1 Bacilli bacterium | reverse complement strand
CCTTGAAAAGTTATTTAAAAGGTCAATGTAAAAAATATATAAAAGGGTAAAAGTATTATGTACTGATAATATTAGGGTTTAAATGATGGGATGCCTTATATAAAAAAACTTAATGAGTTATTATTACATGATATAAGATTACGAAAAAGAGATTATGCTTTAAGATTGTTTGAACTTAGGAAACAAGGGGTTACGGAAGAAGAAGTGTGTGAGGTCGCTATAAAGTTAAGAAGCTAGGTATTTATATAATTATATTAGTAGGTGATAAAGTGAATAAAGTAATCGTTATTACAGGACCAACTGGTATTGGTAAAACAAGATTATCAATTACGATAGCAAAACATTTTAATGGTGAAATAATTAATGCTGATAGTATGCAAATATATAAAGGACTAGATATTGGTACTGCTAAAATAAGTGAATCTGAGAAAGAGGGGATTCCTCATCATTTATTTGATATAAGAGAGATTGAAGATGATTACTCTGTTTATGATTATCAAAGGGATGGACGTTTAATATTAGATAATTTAAACACAAAAAAAATACCCATCATTGTTGGGGGAACAGGTCTTTATATAAAGGCTTTACTTTATAATTATTCATTTAACAAAGAGAATCAAAAGTATGATTTTTCTCATTTAACTAATGAGCAATTATACGATGAGTTGAAGAAATATAATAACGGAATTGATATTCATATTAATAATCGTCAACGTTTAGAACGTTATCTCAATAAATATATGAATAATAATACTATTGTAAATGATAGGGATGAACTTTTATATGATACCATATTTATTGGACTGACTACTGATAGAGATACTTTGTATAACATTATTAATAAGCGTGTTGATAAAATGATAGCAAATGGTTTGATTGATGAAGTGAAAGCAATTTATGATAGGGGTATAAGAAGCAAATCAATTATGACTGGTATTGGTTATAAAGAGTTATATCAATATTTTGATGGTGAGATATCATTAGAGGATGCTATATCAATAATTAAACAAAATTCTAGACGTTATGCTAAAAGACAATATACTTGGTTTAATCATCAAATGAAGATTAAATGGTTTGATGTTAAGCTTAATAATTTTGAGGAAACAGAAGCTGAAATAATATCTTATATAGAAAAAAACCTATGACATCATAGGTTTTTTAAAGGGCATTTTTGTATATTTTGTGATCAAATCCATGTTCACCAGTATTCCATTGCTTTAATGTTTGATAATCAATTAAGAAAAAATAATGATTCATTAAATCTCTACCATCTGGTGAATAAGGATCATCCCATGTTAAATCTAAATGATGCCACTTATTATCTAAATATACTAAGTTCCAAACATGAGTCCTACTAGCTACTTTATGATTGGGAACACCTATTTTATCTAAGAAGATAGCCATTGCATCAGCATATCCACTACAAACGGCATATCCTTCAATTAAAGGACCATATGCAATACTTGAACGATAAGTATCATCATAAATATCATCTATTTTTAAAGTATCATATTTACTATTTTTAATTATATAATCATGAACTATTTTAATTTGTTCTCTAGCATCATGGTCTTTTAAATTTAAGCTATCGTATAATTCATTTACCTTTTTATTGATTTGGTTAATAGTATAATCATCATATGCTCTTGTTACAACAATCCTAACCTTTGAATTAAAAAGGGGAGTGGTATAAGTACTTATTGTATCGTATTGATTATACGGACTAACAAAACTATTGAGGTTTGATAATAAGATAATATCAGTCGACATCCTGTTAACATCCTCAATACATTCGTCATAATTACAGTAGAAAGTAAAATTATCCCAACCCGAGTTTACAACAGTATAATAAATATCTAATAATTCTTGTTTATTATCAGGAACAAAATCACTTGTCATTTTGACAAAGTCATTAGTAATATTACTTTTCCTATAAACATTTGAGGAAGGTAAATATACATCCCTTCTAATATCTCTAACAAATTGCTGAGAGCCATAAAAATCATGGTCATAAATATAATACAAACCCATAAAGATTAAAATTAAAACAATTAGTCTTTTTATCATGTTATCACCGTTATTAGTTTATCACAAACTATTGCTTTTTAAAACTAAAAGCAAAATAAATTTCATTATTTTGCTTTGTTTACGCTTTTAGTTATACGTGATTTCTTACGATCTGCTGTATTTTTTTTGATAATTCCTCTTTTAAGAGCTTTATCAATTTTCTTAACAGCGTCTTTTAAATCAACTTGATCAGCTGTTTTAGCAACTTTTTTAATAGCTGTCTTCATTGCACCTTTAAATTTAGAGTTCATTTCTTTACGTTTAGCGCTTATTTCTACGCGTTTTTTCGCACTTTTTATATTTGGCATTATGTCACCTCCAATATCCTTAACTCATAAGTATTTTAGCAAAGAAAGGGGTAAAAAGCAACAACATAATCAACATTTTATATTTATGTTTACTTTATTGATAATGTATATTCTATTTAATCGTTTGCCACACTAAAACGAGGAGTGATAATGTGAGGGATATTGACTTGAATAAATATCAACTAAGAACAGACTTAGCGATTGAGGCAATTGAAGGCATTGATGTAAAGGACGGCATTGTTACTAAAGAAGTAGTAAAAGATGATGTTAAAATCACGATGGTTGATGTCTTAGAAGACGGTATTAAACTAATTAATAAGAAAAAGGGACGTTATATAACAATTGAGTTTGATGATCCTGTTGATAGTGATAGACAAGAAGCAATTAAACGAATATTTGGAGAGCAATTAAAAGAGTTTCTCTCATTTTTAAAAATAAAAGATGATGCTAATTGTTTGGTGATTGGATTAGGTAACGATAAATCAACACCTGATTCTTTAGGACCATCAGTTATTGATAATGTGGTAGTTACGAAGCATTTATTTGCCTTAGGTAGTGTTAGTGATGGATATCGTAATGTTAGCGCCATATCACCTGGCGTTATGGGACAAACAGGAATTGAAACAAGTGAGATTATATTTGGTATTACTAAAAGGGTCAAACCTGATTTTATTATTATTATTGATGCCTTAGCGTCGTCATCATTATCACGGATTAATAAAACAATCCAAATGACAGATACTGGTATTCATCCTGGTAGTGGAGTTGGTAACGCTAGGAAAGAAATTAGTTATGAATTATTAAAAGTACCTGTTATAGCTATTGGTATTCCTACTGTAGTTGATGCCGTAACGATTGTTAGTGATACTATTAATTTTATGCAAAAACAAATGGCATATAATAAAGAAAATATAAATAATCCAATTCATAAATTAATTACACCTTCTATGATTGATTATCGTAAGCCACAACATGATTTATCAGCAACCGAGAAAAAGAATTTAATGGGTATTATAGGAACTCTAGAAGAAAGCGAAATGAAACAATTAATATACGAAGTATTATCTCCCATTGGTTATAATTTAATGGTAACTCCTAAGGAAATTGATTTTATCATTGAGAAATTAAGTGATATTGTTGCGGAAGGTATAAACAGTGCTTTACATAGAAATAAATTTAAGCTATAACTAAATATATAATTGTTTTTTTATTTAAATAGTGCTATAGTATGGATATAAATGTTGAGGGAGGTTTTTTTATGATAGCTATTAGCAAATCTTCATGTGAAGAATTTGGTTGTGTCGCTTGCGAAGCAGAATATTTAGATATGTATGAGAAGTTTTCAGAAAATGGAACAACGTTGGCAAAATGCCGCATCTGTGGCGAAGAATTTATGGTTCTAACAGATGGCTTAACAAAATCAACAATAGGTTTGCCTGTTTCATGCGTTAGTGATGTCGTTGTTTATCCAATATTAGTAGAACATCCAAAAGCAAATGAAATAGCAAGAACATATAAGTAATGTAATAGAAGCAGATTTTGAATCTGTTTTTTTTTACATGCATCGACAAAATAAACTTTCATAAGTCTTTATAATAGTCATAAATTATAAAGAGGAGATATTGCTTATGAGAAAAACATTTAAATCTAAAAAACGTACCCGTCGTCTCTTTAAACTTCGTTATCTTCTTTTTATAGGAATCATTTACCTTTCGTTTGATACAACATATGCATATCTTTTAGATAAGAAAACTAATATCGAAAATGATAATTATTTAAAGATGATTTTGTCTGATACTAATCATCATTTTACCTTTGATTATAAACCTCGCAAAATAATTAGTGGTGCTATTACATTGTTATCCAAAATTGATTTAACTAAACCATCTAGTTTATTAAGCATTAATAGTCCTACCTATAATGCTAAGGCAGCGATTGGTTCAGGAGGGCATAGTGATAATTATAATCCCGAAGAACAAGAAAAAATTACAGAGTTTATAAAAGATCCTAATCCAGCAACTGTGACTAGACCTAGAGTATATGTTTATAATTCTCATCAATTAGAAAATTATAATCCTAAAAATTTTGAGATATATAATATATCTCCTAATGTTATGATGGCATCTTATTTGTTAAAGGAAAAATTAAATGATTTAGGTATTCCAACTATTGTTAATGAGTTTAATTTAAATGAATTTATTCGAATCAATAATTGGGTGCATGGTGATTCTTATAAAGCATCTCGTATTTTTATTTTAGATGCGAAGAATAAGTATGACACATTAGAATATTATATTGATATTCATCGTGATTCTATAAAAAAAGCCGCTTCAACTATCAAAATAGGCGGTAAAAATTATGCTAGAATATTATTTGTAGTCGGCTTAGATAATTCAAATTATGGGAAGAATCTTTCTTTAGCGAATGCACTACATAAGAAAATAGAGGCTAAGTATCCGGGGCTTAGTAGAGGTGTTTTAAAAAAGCAAGGTAAGGGTGTTGATGGTGTTTATAATCAGGATATATCTTCTAAAGTTATGCTTATCGAAATAGGGGGATATCAAAATACATTCGAAGAAGTGATGTGTACAGTTGAAGCGTTATCTAAGGTCTTATATGATTATATTGGGGGAAAATCATGAAAACATTTTGGATAATATTGTCACTTTTATTTGCTATCTTTATTACTCTTTATATATCACAAGCTACTGGTTATTATGATTATGAGCAATATAAAAAGGTAGAATTAACAAAAGATAAGATTGCCTTGTTTGAACAAGATGTTAAAGATGGTAAACCGGTTGATATTAATAATTACTTAGAAAATGTAACATATGATTATAATAATAATGTTTCAAAGACGGGGTTAAGATTATCAAGTATGATAAAAAAGCATGTTAGAAGTGGAATCGATGGTGTATTATCATTTCTAAGTATGTTATTCGGGGATTAAAGATGGTATATTGTTTACCATCTTTTTGCTATAAGTGTTGAAATATTGATAAATTACTTAAGTTAATTGAACTAAGTAGTCAGGGCAAACAAATAATTGCACCGCAATACAAAGCAGCCTAATTTATTTTAAAAGTGAAATAACCAAAAACTCCAATATATTTACATTGGAGTTTTGTTTTTATGTTATAATCTTTACTAGGTGGTATTAATGAATATTTGCAATATTAGAAATTTTTGCATTATCGCACATATTGATCATGGTAAAAGTACGCTAGCAGATCGTATTTTAGAAGTGGCTGGCGCGATTGATGAAAGAGATATGAAAAATCAATTGTTGGATGGTATGGATTTAGAACGTGAACGCGGAATTACAATTAAACTTAATGCTGTTCAACTAAAATATAAATTAAATGATATTGATTATATTTTACATTTAATTGATACTCCTGGTCATGTTGATTTTTCATACGAGGTGTCTCGTTCTTTAACAGCTTGTGAAGGAGCTGTTTTGGTTGTTGATGCAGCTCAAGGGATTGAAGCGCAAACGTTAGCTAATGTTTATTTAGCATTAGAAAACAATTTAACAATCATTCCTGTTATTAATAAAATAGATTTACCTAATGCCAATGTTGAAAAAGTAAAAAAGGAAATCATGAATGTCCTTGGTTTTAAAGAAGATGAAATCATTTTAACAAGTGCTAAAACAGGCTTTGGAGTTGAAAAATTATTAGAAGAAGTAATTACACGTATTCCGGCTCCTAGTGGTGACAAAAATGCGTCTTTGCAAGCCTTAATTTTTGATAGTGTTTTTGATGCATATCGTGGTGCGATTGTTTTAACAAGAATAGTAAATGGTACTGTGAAAGTGGGCGATACTATTAAAATGATGTCTACTAATTCAGTTTATGAAGTGGTGGAACTTGGTGTTAATACTCCTAAAGAAGTTAAGAAAAATAAATTAGAAGCTGGAGATGTAGGCTGGTTAGCTGCTAGTATAAAAGATATTAGTGACGTTAGAGTGGGTGATACAATTACTTTGAAAGCTAATCCTTGTACTGAACCTTTACAAGGGTATAAGCCAATGAAACCAATGGTTTTCTGTGGTTTATATCCAATAGATTCTTCAAAGTATGTTGATTTAAGAGAAGCTTTAGAAAAACTAAAGCTAAATGATGCAGCATTGACCTTTGAATCGGAAACATCAGTCTCGTTAGGCTTTGGTTTTAGATGTGGTTTCTTAGGACTTCTCCATATGGAAATCATTCAAGAGCGAATTGAACGTGAATTTAAAATTGATTTGGTTGCAACGAGTCCTAGTGTTATTTATGAAGTCACTTTAACTAATGGTGATATTGTGACAATCCAAAGTCCTACTAAGTTACCTGATAGACAAAAAATTGAAGTTATAAAAGAGCCTTATATTAAGTCAAATATATTTGTTCCTTCTATCTATATAGGTCCTGTTATGGAATTATGTCAAGGGAAAAGGGGTAATTATCTTGGAATGGATTATATTGATCAAGAAAGAGTAAATATTCACTACGAAATCCCATTATCAGAGATTGTATATGACTTTTTTGACAAGCTTAAGTCAAGTACGAAGGGATATGCTACTTTTGATTATGAATTGATTGGTTATAAACCATCAAACCTGGTTAAGATGGATATTTTAATAAATGGTGAGGTAGTGGATGCATTATCTATTATTGTTCATAAAGATTTTGCATATAAAAGAGCTAAAGCTGTAACAGAAAATCTAAAAGAACTTATTCCAAGACAACAATTTGAGGTCCCTATTCAAGCGGTTATTGGTTCTAAAGCAATCGCTAGAGCAGATATTAAAGCCATGCGTAAGAACGTTTTAGCAAAATGTTATGGTGGAGATGTTTCAAGGAAAAGGAAATTATTAGAAAAACAAAAAGAAGGCAAGAAGCGAATGAAACGTATTGGGAGTGTTGAAATCCCACAAGAAGCTTTTTTAGCAGTCTTAAGTATGGATGAAAAAAAATAAGGTGATATCATGAAAGAGATATATAGAGATGGTAAGATTAAATATTATCTAAATGATGAAGGTAATCGAGTACATATTACTGATAAAGAGGGTAAACAATTCTATTTTTCGGATGACTTTGTTGATATCTCTTATCGGAGTTCTAATAGTGTAGCATGTCTTTTATCAAATCTTTATCCAATTGCCTTTAACTTTAAGGGGAATTCTGTAAGCAGTATAGAAGGAGTATTGCAAGCGCTTAAACATAAGGATTTTAAAACGCAAAGATTAATATTCAATTTTTCAGGGAAAGATGCTTATCATACAAGAGCAGCTTCTTTTCTAAGCGATTGGCGAGAAACAGGTA
>JAQVZV010000035.1 GCA_028708005.1 Bacilli bacterium | reverse complement strand
CACCGCTTGTGCGGGTGCCCGTCAATTCCTTTGAGTTTCAGCCTTGCGACCGTACTACTCAGGCGGAGTACTTAATGCGTTAACTTCAGCACTGGATAATTCCAACACTTAGTACTCATCGTTTACAGCGTGGACTACTAGGGTATCTAATCCTATTCGCTCCCCACGCTTTCGTGCCTCAGCGTCAGTTATAGCCCAGCAAGTCGCCTTCGCCACTGATGTTCCTTCTAATATCTACACATTTTACCGCTACACTAGAAATTCCACTTGCCTCTACTATACTCAAGCTAACCAGTATCTAAAACGAACTAAGGTTGAGCCTTAGGGTTTAATTTTAGACTTAATTAACCGCCTACACACGCTTTACGCCCAATAAATCCGGATAACGCTCGCTCCCTACGTATTACCGCGGCTGCTGGCACGTAGTTAGCCGGAGCTTTCTGGCATGGTACCGTCACACTAGAATCATTTCCTATTCTAGTCGTTCTTTCCATACAACAGAGTTTTACAATTCATAGAACCTTCATCACTCACGCGGCATCGCTCGATCAGGGTTTCCCCCATTGTCGAATATTCCTAACTGCTGTCTCCCGTAGGAGTCTGGGCCGTGTCTCAGTCCCAGTGTGGCCGTTCGTCCTCTCAGACCGGCTACGCATCGACGTCTTGGTAAGCCATTACCTTACCAACTAACTAATACGCCGCAGGCTCATCTTCAAGCGAAGCTTTAAGGGCTCCTTTCAATATAGAAAAATTATTTCTACATATTATTCGGTATTAGCAATCGTTTCCGACTGTTATCCCCAACTTAAAGGCAGATTACCCACGTGTTACTCACCCGTGCGCCACTAGGGAATGTTTACTTCTACTTCGGTGCAAGCACTTCCATTTCTGTAAGTTCCCTCGTTCGACTTGCATGTCTTAGGCATGCCGCCAGCGTTCATCCTGAGCCAGGATCAAACTCTCATAAAAAAAAATAATCTTTTATTTTGTTTGTCTTCCTAGCTACTCAAAATTGACATTTTGCTCAGTTTTCAAAGATCATTTAGCCGCTTCTTTTGAAAGCGCACATTAAATATAGCAAATAAAGATAGTCATGTCAACAACTTTTTTCACTTTTCTGCATATTTATTACAAAAAAACACTTTTTAAGACATCTAAACGTTAAAACATATGTTTTAGCTCACGAAATATTATATGCAGTAATATAAAAAATATTACTTATTTTCATTTTTAAGCATATATTCTTTATATAATGAATAATAATATTGAGCTTTAAAGCTATCAAATAGATCTTCCTTATTTTTATACTTAGTAATTAAATCTTTTAATTCTTCTTTTATAATTAAATCAACCTCTTTAGAATAATTCATTTTCTTTTTGTGATACTGATACTCTGCCTTATCTAAAATTTTATATAAACCATCAGGAAATACCCTCAAATCCAAATCATAATCAATATACTTAATTGTACTATCTTCTATTATATAAGGAGTTGCTATATTACAGTAATAATATATACCTGTCTTTTTAAACTGACATATAATGTTATACCAACAATTCTTATAAAAATAAATAACCGCTGGTTCTTTTGTCTTCCAAGTTCGACCATCAAATTCAGTAACCAATGTTTTATCGTTTCCAACAACTATATAATTATTAGTAATATCAAGAACCACAGCCTCATCCCAACTACGATATATAGTCCCATCGTGTTTATATGAATGAATTTGAAGTTTTGAACCAATACGTAAATTATTCATTTAACTTCCTCTTCTCTTTCCTTATTATAAATGATTTCTATAATAATTAGCAAATATTGTATATTTAACTTTACATTACTCATAATAATTTTGAAAGGATGATGAAAATGAATACAGTACCAGAAATGATTTCAACTAAGGATTTAGACTACATTAAAGATATGCTTAATTGGAACTTTATAGCAGCTAAGAAAGCTAATCACTATTTGGAATACATCGAAGACCAAGAGGTGGCCGCTATTATTAGTCAGATTAACGAAATGCATATTCAACATTACAATATATTATTGGATATCTTAAATCAAGGAGGACAAAATGAATAATAATATGGTGAATAATCCCGAAACAGAAGTCCCTAAGACACCAGAAATGAACGATTCTGATTACTTAAACGACTTCCTAGCAACCGAGAAAAGCCTAAGTAGTAATTATGTTATGGTAATGAACGAAGCTAGTAATAACAGCTTATTTGATGAAATAGGAAATATCTGCCAAGAAACAAAAGATATGGCAAGAAATCTTTTTAATTTGCAATTCAAAAAAGGATGGTATAAATTAGAAAAAGCTCAAGACAGCAAAATAAATACCGTCATCCAAGAATATGAGCCAAAATCAAATGAGCTAGAATAAAATAGTGGCTTATTATTTTATAAAAAAAGAACTATATTAATAGTTCATTTTTATTATTTAGTAATTACTTCTAGGGCTTTTTGTAATTGATTGTCACTATCGAATGATGGAATCATACAACTATCCTCATTCATCTCAACTTCTATTGTAGGCCTAATTCCCACTTTATCAATCCAAATACCCTTAGGTGTTAGCCACTTGCCAGTAGTAACTTTTAGCATACCACCACTTGTTAATCCGTTAGGTTGTTGAATAGTCCCTTTGCCATAAGAAGTAGTACCAATAATTTGAGCACCGTAAACTTCTTTAAAGGCTGCCGTTAACACCTCTGATGCAGAAGCACTACATCCATTTGTCAATACTGCCACTGGATATGTCCTCTTTTCAGCAGTTTGATCAGTATATTTTATTACCCCTAGCTTATTTTCAGTTTGATACACAATATTGCCTTTTGATAAAAACATTTCTATTATATCAGTAGCCACATGAAGATAACCACCACTATTGCTACGAACGTCAATGATTAAAGAATTAATCTTATTATTTTCCAAAGTAACAAGTGCTTCCTTAAATTGCGTAGCAGTATTGTCAGCAAACAAGCTAATATTAATATAACCTACCTTTTTGCCATTAAACTCATATGTTTCTTTTTCTACACTTGGTAATGATATCACATCTTTACTAACAACAAATTTAATATCCTTACCGTCACGATTAATTACTAGCGTTACCTCAGAAATATTCTTTCCCCTTATATAGGTGGCGATATCTGGCCCTGTCATAGTAGCAGCATCCATATTATCAACTCGGATAAGTTTATCGCCAGCCTTAATCCCAACGACCGCTGCCGGACTCCCTTCAAAAACACTAATTATATTATGTATGTAACCAACCTCTGTTGTAAATTCAATACCAATCCCCTCATACTCGCCCTCCATGCTTTCATTGAATTGCTTAGTTTCTTCAGGCGTCATATAAGAAGTATATCCATCCAATGTTGACATCATTCCCTTAATAGCCGCATCAATGAGCTTCTCTTTATCTACATCCTCATAATAATTATCAAGTATATTTTGATAAGCCTCTCTAAACTCATCAATATAATCCTTGCTGAAATATCTTTTATTGGTTCCTACACCATAATTATAAGTTAAAAAACTACCACTAAAAACACCAATTACGGTGGCTATTATGATAAGGATAACAACTTCAAACAACCTAAATCCTGTTAATTTTACTTCACATTCACTTTGTTCTTCAATATCTTCTTCGATTTCATCATCTTTAATAAAGAAATCTCTAATCATTTTCTTAAAGTCCCTTTGCTTCTTGTTTTTCTTCATAATTTTCACCTACTCTTACTATAAATAATATACCATAAAAACACTAATAATGAAAGAAAAAACAAACTTTTTTATTATTGTACATTCATTTATAAAAACTAATTATAATTATTCAATAATTTCTTCATATTTAATGTAATTCTCATATTATTTATTAGAGGTATAAAAATATGAGAAAAGATTTAAAAGATGAATTAACAGAAATTGATGTAAAAATGGTTGCAACTATTTTGATATTTATAAGTGCCATTTTATTCATAGTAGCTTTCCTTATCCAAAAAGAACAGGTAATTGATAAAAAAAAAGGGCTATACTATTATAAAAATTATCCCAATGATGATGAATATATCAAAATAGCTTTTTTTATATTATTAATAGCAAACATCATTTTTCTATATTATGGTTATAAAAATCTACAAACCACGCAAGAAAGATATAAAAAAACCAGCAATCAAGCTGGCTTAAGTTCAGCGTATAGTTATTTTTATGGAAGAATCATTCAAATCATTGGTGTCATTTTGATAATTTACAGTCTTTATATATCAAGCGACAAAGATGTTATGCTTAGATAATTATTTTAAAGCATCTTTTATGGCATCTATGCCTTCAACGTATAAAACGGTTTGCTTCCCTTTAATTTTGATTAATGTTGGTCCTGTCAATTTTAAATCATCTATTTTATTAGCCTTGGAATTACTAATTTCATCCATATACGCAGCATTAATACCCTTATGTAAATCAACAGTGTATACTTTAGTATTAGGATAAAGTTCTTTAAATTTGCTAAGCGTATTGGTGTAGATAAATGCCAAATGGTCATCAAAATCATAAAAAAGAACATAATAATCATTATAATTCATACTAAATGTTTCACTTGCTAGTATTTCTTCATATTGGATAGTTACCTCTTGATTATAATTGTTATCAACATTCTTATTTATATTATTTGTTATAACAATTGTTAAAATATAAAAGATAATAAATACCCCAGCAACAATAATACTTGTCTTAATAGCATTAGGTAAAGACTCTTCTCCCATGCTTGTAATATTCTTTGTAGTATCCTTATGTTTTTCTCTTCTTCTTGTTTCTCTATTAGCCATTATAATCACCTATATGAATTATATCATAAAATTTTATTTTCTAATAAAAAAACTCTCATTTAAACGAGAGTTTACTTTCTATTTCCCAACTGGAATAGCATTAATTGATTTAGCTATATCAACCAATTCACCTATATCTATAGCATCAGATGCCAAATAATATTCGAGGCCATTACTAATCCATGAAATTGAATTATCAGATATTGATCCGTATGTATCTATTAACATTGCCGGTTCTCCATATGTAGGAATAGTGGTAAATTCCTCTTCTATGGTAGCCGTTTCCTCTACAAGAATAAATGGTTTTTCACCTTTAAATGTTAGAATAATACGTTCACCAACTGCCTTGCCCATAACATTCTGCGCACTCAAGGATGTTTTTTCAGGTACATACATTGGATATATAATATCCTCTATTTTCATAACAGGTTCTACTTTTTCTTCAACAACTGCAGTTTGCATATTCTCACTCAAAGTAAAATACTTACTTTTATAGGTAGCTTTCATATCAACTTTTGAAACCTTAACCTTTATTTCTGGATTATTTTCATTATTCAAAACTTGAACTTCTTTCAAATTTAAATCCTTATCAAAATATACTACCTGTTTCGTTAAGCTTCGATTATTAGGATAACTCACCTTAGTTGTAAAAATGTAATAATTTTCTGTTTCTTCAAAGGCACGATTATCATCATTCTTTATATCTTTTATAATTGTCTGTAAAATATAGCTTTGTGAATTGTTATATGGCCACTCACTTTGAAACTTAAAGCTTTTATTAAGTGATGGCGTTAAAACATAAACACCCTCTTCATTTCTGAGTAAAATTTGTTCATGACTATTAGCTTTGTTCTTCAAACTAACTCTAAATAAATCCCCGTCTTGATACGAAACTTTTACATCATATTTATATATATCCTCATTATTTATTATTTCCATTTGAGCTTCTAAATAATAACCTTTACTTTCTTCTATTTTTTTACTTAAATCTTTAACCACATCTTTTTCGCTGTACTTTCCACATCCAGTAAGTAAAAAGAAACACGCGATTAAACTTAACCATACAATTTTTTTCATACTTTCACCCCACATTTATATTTTCATTTAATTATATGGAAGTGTTTAGCTTTTATTCATGAATAAATTAATTTTTTTAGGTAATTATATATAGTAGAAACTGTTGAAGGAGGAAAACATGAGAGGATTACAAATTTTTTCTTTAGTCCTAACTATTATTGGTGCAATTAATTGGGGATTTGTTGGTCTTTTTGACATTGATTTAGTAGCATCAATCTTTGGTGGTAATGACGCAACCATATCGGTTGTTATATATACCATCATTGGTATAGCAGGCCTCATAAATATAGGACTGTTAACAGAAATGATCAAAGAAGCAGATAAATAATAAGCAACACCAACGTGTTGCTTTTTTTAACTTAAACCTTTTATAATATCACCTAAATGTCTTATGTATAACTCCAAAATATTAGCCTTTTTAATATCCTCACTTACAGTAACATTAATATTTCTAATAATTTTATCATTATCTAGAATATCAATACTGCCAACTATATCGCCCCGTTTAATTGGAGCACTCAATTTATCTACTTTTACTTTATATGTGATATTTTTCTTACCCACACTCTTTTGATATAAAATATTTACATCTTCAGTAGGCACAATCGTAACTGTTCTTTTTTTACCCCCGGCAACATTAACTGTTCCTAAATTACTCTCGTTACTTAATACTCTTTCTAAGCCATAAACGTTAAAACCATAATCCAACATTGCACTTACTTCATTGTTTCTAATTGTACCATCAGGCTCACCAAAAACAACGGCAATTAAACGCATACCATCTTTTTGAGCAGTAGCAGTTAAACAGTGCCCCGCTTCATTAGTATATCCGGTTTTTATTCCATCAACACCTTGATAAAAACGCACTAATTTATTAGTATTAACTAGCCAAAACTTTCTGTCAGTATTAGCTCTTAAATACGTTTCATAAATCGATGTATATTCAAGCAACTTATCATACTTTACTAATTCTCTTGCAATCAAAGCCATATCATAAGCTGTTGAATAGTGATTAGCAATGTCTAGCCCATGAGAATTCTTAAAATTACTGTTTTTTAGGCCCAGTTCTTTTGCTCTGTTATTCATCATTTGAACGAAATGCGCTTCGGTACCGCCAACTCTTTCTGCTAAAGCAACTGATGCATCATTACCCGAGCCAATAGCCACGCCTTTAAACAGATCTGTTACCGACATAATTTCACCTGTCTCCAGTAATATTTGACTACCACCCATTGAAGAAGCATTGACAGACACCTTTATCTTCTCGTCCCATGACATTTGCCCTCTATCAATAGCCTCTAAATATAAAAGCATACTCATCATTTTGGTCATTGACGCTGGCGCATACTTAATATGAATATCACGGCCATAAATAATTTCCCCTGTACTCGCCTCCATCAATAAAACACTTTTAGCATTAGGCGCTAGTTTAATTTCCTCCGCCTTAATCAAAGGACACAGCATAATAAAAGCCAAAATACATAATAAAATTTTTTTCAAATATAACACCCCATCTCTAATAAAAAGTATGTCTAGTCATAGTTTTTAATTCCAGTTTTATTTGACACCCATACTTGAATAAACTATAATTGAGAATGATAGGAGTGTTTCGTATGTTGCATAATCAACGACGCAGAAAAAAGATCCGTTTATTTATATTAATAATAAGCCTAATATTTTTATCATTTATTATTATGATAAAAGGCTTTTATTTGCTTACCACTTCAAAAACAGAAAGAGACTTAAAAAAATTAAAGTATAATAATGAATCTATAGTATTAATTATAGAAAATAAATTAGATAAATTCTTAATAAATAATAACCTATATTCAAAAACTTTAGAAGCAGCTATTGTTGACGAAGTTGACTCTATTTTAATTGATGAGGCTAGAACACCACTTATTATTTCTGGTGGATTCATGAAATCCCTCAATTTATATAAAGATGCAGACAGTTTTGCTAAGACACTACGTG
>JAQVZV010000034.1 GCA_028708005.1 Bacilli bacterium | reverse complement strand
ACAAGGGCAAGAAAGTGATTGTCATTGAGAAAGAAAAGTTTCTTGGTGGTCGCACTGCTTCTTGGGATGATAATGGTATGATTGTTGAATCGGGTCTTCACCGCCATATTGGTTTTTATAAAGAACTCCCTAAATTGCTTGGGAATGTCAATGTCAAACTTAATGATATTGTTATGTGGGAAAAACAAGCGGATATTAGAATCGTTAGAGGAAAACATAAGCTTGTTTTAGGGATTGCTCCTTTTTATGGCCCAATAAAGTTTATAACAGGGATTATTGGTAATAGTGATGTATTATCATTGAAAGATAAGATGTCATTACTTAGTTTTTTTGGGGCAGGGTTTAAAGATTATATTTTTAATCCTAAGGAACTTGATGATTATAGTGTAACTGATTATGCTATTAGACATCGGGTTACTCGTGAAGCTCTTTCTTATATTGTAACGGCTTTAAGTACTGGTATTTTCTTTCTACCACCTGATGAGTATTCTGCTAAGGTTTTCTTTGGTTTGTTCGCTCCTGGGCTCCCAAGGGCTCCTAAACTAAGAATTGGGGCATACTTGGGTGGGATGACTGATGTGTTAGCTAATCCTATTGGTGAAGGCATAAAAGCAAAAGGAGGTGACATTCTCCTTGATGCTGAAGTATTAAGTTTAATTGTTAAAGATGATCAAGTTATTGGGGTAGAGATAAACAATGGTCAGAAGTTATATGCTAAAGATATTGTTTTAGCCACTGATATCATCAGTGCTAAAAGAATGCTTAAAAAGATGTCTATTAAACAATCATGGATTAAATCAATTATTAAAATACCAACAATGTCAGCTTTAACTATCCAATTTGATTTAACTAAACCATCACTACCATATGATCGAACAACTTTTGGCCCTCAAACAATGATGACTAGTTTTGCCGAACAATCTCGTTCAACATTTAGGCACGTTCCTGGTAGACTATCAGTAATCATTGGTGATCCTAAAAGATATATTGATAATGATAATGAGGTTATATATAATCAAATTTTAAAAGAAGCTAGTAAGTTAGGTATTAATTTAAAAGGTATCATTACTGATTATAGAATCATAAGAGAACGAGATAAATTTTATCATTTGGGTCCTCATCATGATTGGATGCGCCCAACTCAAAAAACTCCTATTAAAGGTTTAACCTTAGCAGGTGATTATACTAGACAACCTTTATATGCAACAATGGAAGGTGCAGTTATATCAGGTCAGCGAGCCGCTGCTAATATCATAGGTGAGTAAGTTCTTATTAAAAAAAGAACTAATTGTTATGTAGTTCTTCTTTCACGGACTGCAAAATATGTAATTAAACTACCAAGTAATGCTCCGCCAATACCATAAGTTAAAATTTCACCCAAATTATTATCATCATCAAGGTCATCGACATCATTCAAGTCATTGTTATCATTATTTAAATCATTATTATCATTGATGTTGTTATTATCATTGATGTTGTTGTTTGGATTATTGATGTTGGGATTATCAACGTCCGGATCAACTTGAGCTATTGCAACTTTCATACCCAATATAAAGTAAGAAAAAATCAATGTTAGGATTGTCGTCTTAAAAACCTTCTTCATCATAAAAACCTCCTTCTTTTTGTATTATTAACTAAAGTTATGTTTTTATGCTATCTCACTTTGATAATAAATTGGCAAAAACATACAGCGAGTGTACTTTTAGTGTGTTTTTTTAATTTTAATGTTATAATATTTATAGTTGACAGCGTATGTGAAGGAGGAAAAGATAATGAAAACACTTTTATTTTCTTTTAGGAAAGATATTCACGGGATTACTGATTACTATAAAAAGTTAATTGCTATAACTAAAAATAATAAAAGAATTGGTCATATTAATGAATGGATTGTTGATAATTATTATGTTATTAGTGAACAGGAGAAATATACTAATAATGAGTATCGTAATAAAAGAATTAAACGCACTAAAAGAAGGAGAAAGAAGTTATTATATGCTTTAGTATATAATATTTTAAAGTCAAATGATTTTCAAATAAACATGCCAAAATTATTTGAAAAATTAAATGTTTATCAAAAAGAGACAGGTGATTACTTTTCATATCATGAAATAAATATTATTTATATTTTTATTAGAATGATTTTAATTTCTGAATTAAATATGTTATGTAAGAGATTAGATGATAGATTAATTGAGAAATATGAAGTTGAGCGAATCTTTAAATTAATCAGTAAAGATTTAGATATTAAAGGAAGTATTAATCTAGATGATTATATAAATATAAATGATCGTATTATAAAACATCCTTACTATATAGAACAACTTAATTATAAGTTAAAAGGATTAGGAAAATTATCAGAAGATGCATTTGTTATATTAAATAAATTACTTCAACGAAACAAGATATCGTTACGTGAATTAATTGAACAATCACATAATGAGATGGCTAGTGATAACTTTTTAATTATCAATTTATTTAGTTCTCTTAAGAAAGTTTCAAGATATAAGATGGAATACTTATATAAGAATTTAAGTTATACGGAAAAGGTTTTGATTGGTGAAAAAGCTAATATTTATCATCAAATATATGATAATAATAAAGGTGAATATCGTAATCAAATAATAAAAGAGGCTCTAAAAAGAGGTATTAGTGAATATGAATATGCGGTTGAAGTGGTTGGTAAAGCTGATGAGAATCATAAACATGTAGGTTGGTATCTATTTAAAGATAAGAATTATATACTTAGAGCACGTTTGTATATTATTACAATATTAGTATTAACTTTATTTATATCATTTATTATTGCGTGGTATGCTGGTTTTGCATCTTTATTAATTTTATTAATACCTATAAGTGGTTTAGTAATCGAAACGATAAATCAAGCATTAATGCATGTTGGCAGTGTTAAAAGTTTATTCAAGTTAAAATTTGAAGATGGTTTACCACAAGAATATAGTACTATGGTTGTTATTCCAACTATTGTTAATAATAAACAAAAAGTATTAAAAATGTTTGATGCATTGGAGACATATTATTTATCTAATAAGACAGATAATATTTATTTTACGCTACTTGGTGATTGTACAAGTGAAATGGTACAATATGTTGAAAAGGATAAGGAAATAGTTGAAGCGGGTTTAAACAAGGTTAATCAGCTTAATGAGAAGTATGGTAAAAACATATTTTTTTACGCTTATCGTAATCGTTTTTATAGTGAGAGTGAAGAATGCTTTTTAGGTTTTGAAAGGAAAAGAGGAGCCTTGCTTCACTTTAATAAGTTATTGTTAAATAGATTAACTAAAAAAGAAAAAGATCAATATTTTAATTGTCATACGTTTAATGATTTTGATATTCCTATTAAGTATGTTATAACGCTTGATACTGATACTAAACTGGTTTTAAATACAGCTTTAGTTTTAATAGGTGCTATGGCTCATCCCATGAATAGCCCTGTTCTTTCAGAAGATAAAAGGAAGGTAATTAGTGGTTACGGGGTTATGCAACCTCGAATTGGTATTGATGTTGAGGTTACCAGTAAATCATTATATTCACAACTATTTGCTGGTTTAGGTGGTTTAGATATTTACACCACCGCGTCTTTTGATTTATATCAAGATGTCTTTAATGAAGGAAGTTTTGTTGGTAAAGGGATATATGATTTAGAAGTGTTTGATCGAGTTTTAAGTAATACTTTTCCTAATGATCTAATATTAAGCCATGACTTAATAGAAGGTAGTTATTTAAGATGTGGTTTAGTTAATGATGTTGAATTGTTTGATGACTATCCCAGTGCTTATTTAAATGATGCTATTAGGCACCATCGTTGGAATAGAGGCGATTGGCAGATAAGCGGCTGGCTTAAAAATAAGGTTACAGATACATCGGGTGAAGTGGTTTCAAATCCTATTAGTATTCTTTCAAAATGGAAAATATTTGACAATCTAAGAAGAAGTCTAACTAGTCTGTTCTTATTATTAATCATCTTTTATGGTTTCACCATCGGTATTGGAGAAGCGTTTTATTATTTGCTGTTAGTTGGTATTATTATCGCTTTACCAATTATCTTTTATCTTTTTTCAAAAGTGATTTATCGTAGCAAATATGATATGTTTTTAAAATATTATCTTAATCTAGTTAAAGGTATTTTTACAGTTATTAATAAGTCTTATATTACACTTACAGTATTACCTTATGAGGCATATTTATATCTAGATTCAATTATTAAATCGTTATATCGTATGTTTGTAAGTAAAAAGAAATTATTAAATTGGATTACTGCAGAAGAGATTGAAAAAACATTAAAGAATAATTTAGAAACATATCTTAAGACTTTTAAAATTAATTATATATGTTCTGTTTTATTAGTTGTTGGCTGTGCTATTTATAAGCCTAATGATATCGTTATTGCAGCTATTATAGCGTCAGTATGGTTTTTAGCGCCTATTGTTATGTATTTTATGAGTCAAAAATTAGTTCTTGATCAAAAAAGTCTTGATAAGCATGAAACCAAAGATATTATTAATTTAGCAACCAGAACCTGGCAGTATTTTGATGATTTAATTGCAGAAGAATATAATTATTTAATCCCTGATAATTATCAATTAAATAGGGAAGAGAAAGTTGATCATAAGACCTCGCCAACTAATATAGGTTTTTCATTGCTAAGTGTTATCTCTGCTTATGAATTAGGAATTATTAGTAACGATAGAGCTGTTAAGATGATTACTAATATTATTACTAGTATTGAACGATTAGAAAAATGGAATGGACATTTATTTAATTGGTATGATATTTATTCTTTAGAAAAAATGCATCCATATTTTATTTCAACAGTTGATAATGGTAATTTAGCAGCTTCTTTATATGTTGTTAAGGGTTTTTTAGAAAAACAAGATAATAGGGAGATGTTATATCGTGTTAGTAATTTAATTGAAGAAATGGATTTTACTAAATTATATAGTAATGATTTAGATGTCTTTAGTATTGGCTATGATTATGGAGAACAGACATTAGTCCCATATAACTATAATAATTTTGCATCTGAAGCGCGTCTAACTAGTTATATTGCTATTGCTAAAGGAGATGCTCCATATAAACATTGGTTTTGTTTAGATAAAGCTTTAACTAAATATAAATATTATAAAGGTGTCGCTTCATGGTCAGGAACCGCTTTTGAATATTTCATGCCTTTAATATTTAATAAAACATTTGATCATACACTGCTGGATGAAACATATTATTATGCTTATTACACCCAACGAGAATTTATAAGGGAGATTAATCCTAAATTACCTTGGGGCATATCTGAATCAGCATATAATGAATTAGATGATTCTGAAAACTATAAATATGAATCATTTGGTATTCCATATCTAAAATTACAGGATAGTCCATCTTATCCCATTGTTATATCGCCTTATAGTTCAATAATGGCTATTAGTATAGATGATCAAGAAGTTTATAACAATATAAACAAATTTAAAGACTTAAATATGTATGGTAAATATGGTTTTTATGAAGCTTATGATTATGAAGACAATGTTATTATTAAAAACTATTATGCTCACCATCAAGGAATGATTTTAACAAGTCTTACTAATTATTTAAAAGATAATATTATTCAAGAATATTTTCATAGTGATAAAAATATCGCTTCAGTTGAAATGCTTCTAAAAGAGAAAGTTCAAATTAAAACATATATTGATTTAAAAATTTCAAAGTATAAGAAACATTTATATTCAAAGGAAACCCATCCATCTGATATAAGGGAATATAACGAATTAAAAAGTGTTCCTGAGTTTGGAGTCTTATCCAATGGCTTTTACTCACTTATCATTAATGATAGAGGAGTTGGTTTAAGTAAATATAAGAATTTACAAGTAAATAGGTATCGTAAAATAGCTAGTGAAGATTATGGGATATTCTTATATATTAGAAATTTAAATAGCAATAAGTTATGGTCTAATACTTATGCTCCTTTAAACGCTAAACCAAACAGTTATAAAGTTGCTTTCGCTTCTGATCGCATTAAATATGTAAGAGAAGATGATGGTATCGTGACGACTACTGAAATGACGGTGGTTAAAGATCACAATGCTGAACTAAGGAAAATTACTTTTCAAAATGATACAGATAGGGATGTTACGTTAGAAATCACTTCTTTTGCAGAAGTTATTATGTGTCGTAATGAAGAAGATATAGCTCATAGAGCATTTAATAGTTTAAGCATTAATAGCGAGATTGATAAAGATACATCATCATTGATCTTCAGTAGAAAGTCACGAACTAAGGATAATACTAAATACTTTGTGGTTAACAGAATGTTTTTAAGTCATGATAACAAAGAGCATTTTGAATATGAAACATCAAGAGCACAATTTATTGGGCGTAATAGAGATGTAACTAATCCTAAAATCATAATGGAAAAACAAAAATTATCTAAAACAATAGGTGCTTCGCTAGATCCAATTATGAGTATTAGAAAGCGAATAACGATTAAGGCAAAGGGAAAATCTAGGCTTTATTTGTTGGTAGGTTTTGGTAAATCAAAAGAACAAGTGATGGAAATAGTAGGATCTTATAGCGATGATTTTTCTGTTGACAAAGCATTTGACATGTCAACTGTGTTAAACAATATCAGAACTAGTTATAACAATTTAACACCACATCAAATGCATTTATATAATGCCATGTTAAAGTATATCTTTTATGCTTTACCAATGACTGATAAAAGAAAAAAGATATTAGAAGAAAATCAATTATCACAACAAGCTTTGTGGAAGTTTAAAGTGTCAGGTGATTGGCCAATTATTCTAGTCAACATTGATAAGATTGAAGATGTAGGTTTTATTAAAGATGTCTTACAAGTGTATGAGTTTTATAAAGTTAGAGCGATTTATATTGATATCGTTATTATTAATAATGAAAAGAAAACTAAGGCTGAAATAATCTCAAATTATCTTAACAATATCATTTATCATATTAATAGTTTAAACTATTTTGAAAATACACCTGGTTCGGTATATGAAATACCAGCTTCTCAAATTAATCAAGAAGAGTTATCATTATTGAATACAGTAGCGATGGTATCGTTAGATGCTTCTAATAAGCAATCACTAGGTGAACAAATATATAGTCTTATGGATTCTATTCCTGAACCTAATAAGTTAGTTATAACCAATAATTTATATAGTTTAGATTTACAATTACCTAAAGATATTGAGTTTTATAATAGTTATGGTGGTTTTGTCAATCAAGGCAGAGAATACTTAATAAATAAATTAGATACACCAACACCATGGGTTAATGTTATCGCTAATGATAGTTTTGGTTTCATCCAAAGTAATAATATGGGTGGTTTTACTTATGCTCATAATAGTAGGGAATTCAAATTAACATCATGGAGTAATGATATGGTGGGGAATTATGCTAGTGAAGTGATTATGATTAATAATCATAAGTTTAAACCATCATTAACTAAACATGGCTTTGGTTATACTATTTTTTATAGTATAACTAGTGATTATGATATATCGCTTAAGGTATTTATTGGTTTGAATGATAAGATTAAATTCTATGAATTAAATGTAACTAATAAATTAGATGGATTACAAACGATTAGGTTTAGTATTTTATTAGAAATGGTTTTAGGTGTCACTAATGAATTGACTCATCGTTATTTAACCTCTTATTTTGATAAGGATAAAAATTGTTTATATATTAAAAATAATTATAATAGTCATTTTAAAAAGACAAGTGTTTTCTTAACATCAACCGAACCAATTACTTCTTTTAATGATGATGATAATGTAATGAAATCAATAACGGTTGATATTGAGTTTAAAGCTAATGAATCTAAAACATTCTCATTTATGTTAGGATGTGAACAAGATGATGATATATTAACAAAATATAGAAACGAGGCAATAATCAAACAAGAATATGCTACAG
>JAQVZV010000033.1 GCA_028708005.1 Bacilli bacterium | reverse complement strand
CAGGGCGATCAAGAGCATAGTTAATATTGGCTTTTAAGTAACCTATTTTACTACCAACATCAAAATATTCGCCATCAAATTCACAGGCGTAGAAAGGTTCTTTTTTCATAAGTTCTTTCATTGCATCCGTAAATTGTATTTCATTGCCAATACCTGCTTTTAAATCTTGCAAAATATCAAAAATACTAGAGTTTACAATGTACCTTCCTAATCCAGCGCTGGTAGATGGCGCATCTTCAACTTTAGGTTTTTCAACTATCGTCTCTATCTTACCAGTTTTCTTATCACTGTATTTAATAATTCCATACTTATGTACATCGCTTGGATCTACATTTTGAACACCAATAACATTAGCATTATATTTTTCGTAAACTTCCATAAGTTGCTTTAAAACAGGTTTTTTTCCCTCGTAATACATTACATCATCACCATACATAACAGCGAATGGCTCGTCAGCGACAAAAGATTTAGCGAAATTAACCGCATGGCCACTACCACGAGGTTCCCCTTGCCTTAAGTAATAAAATCTACATTTTCTAGGTATTGCCCTTACCATCTCTAATTCTTTTTCTTTATGACTTTCTTCAAGTCTCTTCTCCAATTCGAAAAAGATATCGAAATGATCTTCCAAAGCTTTTTTGTAAGGGCTCGTAATAAATAATATTTCTTCAATCCCTGACGCTACAGCTTCATCTACAATATATTCAATTGTCGGAATATCTACTATTGGTAGCATTTCCTTTGGAATAGACTTGGTTACAGGTAAAAATCTTGTCCCCAATCCTGCTACTGGTATAACAGCTTTTCTAACTTTTTTCATTTTCTGCCTCCTCATAATATTCGTCTAGTGTTTTATTATTTACAAAAAGATATGTTGCCAAATCAATACCAACGTATCTTAGATGCCATGGTTCATATTTATAACCAGTGATGCTCTCTTTACCTTTAGGATATCTTACGATAAAGCCATACTTATGCGCTATAGAATTAGTATAAATAGATTCTTCACATTGGTCAATATCATTTTCAGTAATAAAAATATTATCCCTCATAACACAATAGTCCAACGCAAGACCAGTTTGATGTTCAGAGTACCCCGGTAGAGCAACCGCTTTCATAGCGTACTCTTCACCCTTTTCATCTATTATCTCTTTCAATATATTATCTTGATATTCATAAGAACGGTATCCACTTTCAACTTCGATGACATAACATTTACCAGAAACACATTCTTGCAAAGCTTTCCACTGTTGATATGTTTCTTCTTCAAGTTTGATATTATCTTTATATCGGCTTGCTACATCAACCAAATTTGATGGGATATAGTCATGCTTAAGGCCGTTCTTCTTATTAATTAGTATATCATAATTAACAATTATTTTCACCCCCCTTTTTCTTAAGACTCTTATGATTCTTTAACAATTTCTTTACTTGATGAGGGAAAGCGAAAGATATAGATACAATATCACGATCAACACTTAAAACAATCCCCTCTCCAAAAGTGGCATGATATACTATTTCCCCTGGGTGATAATCAACTTCATAGTCATAGAAGTTATCCTCTTTGTTAATTCCTTCCCTTTCAAGTTTAGGCTCATTTTCAAAATCAATATTTTCCTCATCGATTTCTTTTAGAAATGGGCTTTCTGTTTTGAAATCGCGCTTTCCAAATAGCATTCTTGTCCTTGCATTAAGTAAATATAACTCTTTTTTAGCACGTGTAATGGTTACATAAAATAATCGACGTTCTTCTTCAACATCAGACTGTGTATCATCAATATTATTGTGAGGTATAATGCCATCCTCAAGACCAACAGCGAAAACAACATCAAACTCAAGCCCCTTAGCAGCATGCATGGTCATTAATGATACTTTTTCAAATTCATCTTTTACATCTTCGCTATTACTTACTAAACTAATTTGCATTAAAAATTCTTCAAGTGAAGCGATTCCATATTCTTCTTCATAAGCTCTGGTTATTGATTTAAATTCTTCTAAGTTCTCTAATCTTATATCAGCCTCAATACTCTTCTGACTTATTAAATCTTGTTTCATACCACTATCTTCTAAAACATAATCAACTAAATCTGTTAAGCTACAATTTGATGATTTAGTCTTTAAGGCCTCAATGATGTTTTTAAAACTTAATTCTTTACCACTATCAATCACTTCATAGATGCTTTTACTTTCATCATCAGCTTTAGTTTGTAGATTAACTATCGCCTTAGGTCCAATTCCCCTTTTAGGAGTATTAATACATCTTAAGAGACTAACATTATCTTTTTCGTTGAATACAAGCTTTAAATACGCAACTAAATCTTTTATTTCTTTACGATTATAAAAAGCATGTGCTCCAACAACTTTATAAGGAATTCTATTAATCATAAAAGATTCTTCTAAAACCCTTGACTGAGCATTAGTACGATATAAAACCGCTATATTTTCATATGGCACACCCTCATCATGTGCTTTCTTGGCATTAAACGCAACATAAGCAGCCTCATCTTTTTCATCATATGCTTGATAATATTTTATTTTTGGGCCTTCATCATTTGTGGTCCATAAATTTTTATTCTTGCGTAATTTATTATGTTTTATGACATCGTTAGCCGCCCTTAAAATAGTCTTCGTCGAACGATAATTCTCTTCCAGTAATACAACTTTTGTATTTTTATAATCGTTCTCAAAATTTAAAATATTATTATAATTAGCACCCCTAAATGAGTAAATGGCTTGATCATTATCCCCAACAACACAAATATTCTTGTATTTAGCACTAATCATCTTTGATAATTTGTATTGCGCTTCATTAGTATCTTGATATTCGTCAATTAATATATATTGATATTTTTCTTGATATTTATTTAAAACGTCTGGATTATGCTCAAATAAATTTATTGGTAACATCAATAAATCATCAAAATCTACAGCATTACTAATCTTTAATTTTTGCTCATATAATCGATATACTTTAATTACTAATTCATCCCAAGGAGTATTTGCATATTTGCTATAAGCATCTGCATCCATCAATTCATTTTTAGCACCACTAATAGCATTCTTAATAGCTCTAGGATTATAGCGTTTATAATCATAATTAATATCTTTTAATATGCCTTTTATAATTGTTACAGCGTCTCCTTCGTCTAAAATAGTGAAGTTGCTCCCCAAACCTAATAACTTATAATTCTCTCTAATAATGCGATAGCCAAAAGCGTGAAAGGTAGATATTTGAACATCCTTAGCCAAATCACCAATAAGTGAAAAAATACGTTCTTTCATTTCCTTAGCAGCTTTATTTGTAAATGTAATAGCTAAAATATTATGAGGGTTTATTCCAATATCATTAATTAAATAAGCTACCCTTTGCGTCAAAACCCTAGTCTTACCACTACCTGCCCCTGCTAAAATAAGGATAGGGCCTTCCACATGCATAACCGCTTCCCTTTGTTTGTCATTCAATTTTGATAAATCCATATAATCCCATCCTCTTTCTACATTATATTATACCATGGATAAGCCAAGATAAATAAGTGGTAGCGAGATAATTATTCATCTATAATTCATTATGATTTTCTTCCATCAGTAGAACAAAGCATCGCTCCAATACCACTATGGTTTTCAATTATTACATTATTATAATTTGTTTTTAAATAATCTAGTAAGCTAACGTGTATTTACCAATGCAGACACAAAAGAATCAAGCCTCTTTACTTGATTCTTTGTAATTTTTTATACCGCTCTCTTTTAACTACTTTCTAATTCATACTGTGTTATAGTATTTTTATATTAATCATCCTCATTGGTTTAACCTAAGAATCGTTCAATTAATTTAATAAAGTCATCTTGACTACTTTTTATGGTATCAATTAACCAACATTTTTCATTATTGTATTCTTTCAAACCTCTATAATAAAATAATTTGTGTTTTTCATTAACTATAAATGGAGTAATATTATATTTTAAACATTCCTTAAACATCATCATTCTTCCCACTCTTCCATTCCCATCTTGGAACGGATGTGTTCTCTCGAATCGATAATGAAACTCAATAATATCTTTTAAACTAATATTAGTTAAATTGTTATACCAATCTAATAACGATTTCATTTCCGAGGACACTTCACTAGGTTTTGTTGTTTCAATTCCCCCAACTTCATTAGCTAGTTTTTTATATTCACCCACATTAAACCACTCTTTTCGTTCATCACTTGTACCACGCTTAAGTATCTTATGATATTCTTTTAGCAAATCTTTGTTTATTTGAACATTGACGTTATCTAACATATAATCGAACAAATAAAAATGATTTGTTGTTTCTATAATATCATCTACGTTAGTAGTACTTTCGTTATTAATGAGGGTATTTGTTTCGAAGATGTGCCTAGTTTCTTCTTCAGACAACTGACTTCCCTCAATACGATTAGTATTATAAGAAAATATTATTTGTATGTTATGGTATAAATTGCCTTTTAGTTTTGATTCTTTTTGTTCTTTTAGTATTCGCAGGATATTATGTTTCATTTATAATCACCTCCTTATATTATATCATAGGCTTAGATTTATAATATGTATTTTCTTTTCTAAATTCATTATCTAGTTTTATTGTTAGACAGCACTTCCAATCGTTTTATCATATACTCTTATATTATATCATTTTCAGACGTTATTTACAGCTTTTCATTGTAATAAATAACTAAAACAGATTCATAATTTATCAAAACGTTTGGACACTTCCTTATATAAAAAAATACAACTATGGTTGTATTCTTCTATCGATGTTTTAGAACTAAGGAAGGTTCCGTTTGTTTGACATCGCCTTTTAAAATAACGTTTTTACAAAGAATTAGTGTTTCAGCATAAGTTGGGGTATCATTTAAATCAGATATAGTTTCCAAAATAAGGGAATAATAATCTTCTTCCATAATATTTACTTTTTTATATGCATAAAATCTTGTTTTTAAACCATGGCTGCTAATTCTATTTCCATTTAGATTGGCAATAAAATCAACCGTATCCGCGACCATAATATAAGTAGAATCAATTTCTTCTCTCGATATCGTTCGTTTAATACCTAAAGTATTTAAAGCATACATACCACCATGATTAGTATCATTACAATTAGATGTACCACTGTCACAATTGGTACTAGAACCAACAACATAAAAAGGAACACCATTTAATTCAGTTATTTGTATATCGCTCGTGTTAATAGGCATTAAATATTGTTGTCGATTATAATATATTTCATTGTACTTTCCTAGTTGAAAAGACTGACCTTCAAAATCAAATGTTGGCTTTTCATTTAAATATTCTAAATGATAATACTTAGGCGATACTAATATTTCAAAATTACCAACAGAAACGATATGATACATATTATCCGGTGTGAGAACAATACGTTTTATATCCTTATACAAGTTAGGCAAAGTTCGATATTCAGTATTATAATTTCCCCTAGCAAGTCCATAATTTAACTCCACCCCCTCAATTCGACTCTTCGGATAAGGGTTTAAACGTACTAGGATAACTTGTTCTTTAGTTGTCACGTATTCTATATATTGCCCATTTATTAAGCGATCACAAATAGTTCTAAATGCAACACCATTTATTTCAATATCCTTATAACCAATAAAGTCATTACAATTAATACGTTTACCATCAACAATAATATACGCTGTTGACATTGTAGCAGGAGTCCCGTATGAGGTTACATCATCAACCATTAATTTACGACATAAAACCGTATTTTCTACAGATTGCAAAGTCCTTATATCATCTAAATCACAAATATACATGTTTTGATTATTTATTTTTTGTATCATTACTGAGCGAATAGGAATATTTTTTAACTCACTAAAATAATTAAATATAGCATGCGAATATCTATTTAATTCTTTAGGCATTTTCATTTTGGCGCTATGTTCGTAATCATGATCAACCATAATTGCATTATGCATTGATGAATAAAGAACCTTTCCATCATCTAATCTAATGTTATAATTATTTTTTTCATCAATTGATACTTCTTTTATACCATTCTTTTCGTAACTATCTGTATCTTGAAATGAAGATGTTATAACCTCATCATAATCATCAAGATTAAACCTACTCTTATTTATCATTTTGACTACGCCTATACCGGTAATAAAGACAGCCCCAGTTAAAACAAGGGCTAATGATTTATTTTTAATAGACTTATATTTGTTCTTTTTATTGGATTTAAAGATTGGTTTCATTATTATTGTCCTCCCATAAAATACTCTTGTATTATACACTAGGAAACACATTTGTCAAATAAGGCTTATCTTAATTTCTATCAAAGTACCTTTACAATCACCCATTTCTTTCATAAGAATATAATGCATTAGAGTAAAGGAGGTATAAGAATGAAGAAAATCATTTCGTCTATCATCGTCATCATAGGAATTATGGTATGGGGTTCGATTTTAATATTCAATAATAATAAAGATACAAAATTAACCAAAGTAAAATTAGCCGAAGTAACTCATAGTGTTTTTTATGCTCCACAATATGTAGCGTTAAGCGAAGGCTATTTTGAACAAGAGAATCTTGATATTGAGCTTATCCTAACACCAGGGGCAGATAAAGTTGCAGCCGCTGTATTATCAGGTGATGTTCAAATAGGATTCTGTGGACCAGAAGCCACGATATATGTGTACAATAGTAGTGAACAAGATTATCTAGTGACTTTTGCAGGGCTTACTAAAAGAGATGGTTCATTTTTAGTATCACGCAAAAAGATGGATAATTTCAAATTAGACGATTTAAAGGGTAAATATGTTATTGGTGGTCGCAAAGGCGGAGTTCCTGAAATGACATTTGAATGGGCTTTGAAACAACATGGTATTGATCCTAAAAAGGACTTAACTATTGATACAAGTGTAGCTTTTGCAGCAATGCAGGGAGCTTTTATTGGTGGTACAGGAGACTTTGTAACACTATTTGAGCCTGTAGCTTTGCAAATTGAAAAACAAGGCTATGGTCACGTCGTAGCGTCAATTGGACAATTAGGAGGCGAAGTCCCTTATACAGCATATAACGCTAGAAAAAGTTATATTAAAGAACATCCAAAAGTAATTGAAGGTTTTACAAAAGCTATCAATCAAGGACTAACCTTTGTAAAAGAAAAAAGTAATGAGGAAATTGCAAATAGTATATACAAGTTTTTCCCTGATCTAACACTAAACGAACTAATATCTGTTGTTAAAAGATACAAAGAACAAGACACATGGTTAACAACAACCAATTTAACTGAAGAATCATTTAACCATCTACAAGAAATAATGATAAGTGCCGGCGAACTGCAAACAAAAGCACCATTTAAAGACTTAGTTGACAATTCCTTCTCTAAGTAGAGGGAATTTATTATGAAAGTACTTTTAGATGTAAATAGGTTAAATAAAATATATCATACTGATAATGGCGAAATCAAAGCAGTCAAGGATTTCTCACTTTCCTTGGAAGAAGGGTCTTTTATCGCTATTGTTGGCCCTTCTGGTTGTGGCAAATCAACGATTTTATCCATATTATGTGGCATTGAAAAAAAATCTGGGGGAAACATTACATTCCATAAAGACACCATAAAAATTGGTTATATGCTACAACAAGACACCCTTTTTCCGTGGCTTACTGTTTTAGACAATGCTTTATTAGGGTTAAAAGTAAGTGGTCAATTAAATAAAGAAACAACAGAAAGAACAATAAAATTATTACAAACATACGGACTAGGTGATTTTATCGATCATTATCCGTCATCCTTATCAGGAGGAATGAGACAGCGGGTAGCTTTAATTAGAACACTAGCAATAAATCCAGATATTTTATTATTAGATGAGGCGTTTTCTTCTCTTGATTATCAGACTAGATTAGAAGTTTCAAATGACGTATATAAAATAATAAAGAACGAAAAGAAGACAACAATAATGGTAACCCATGATATCAGTGAAGCTATAAGTATGGCAAATACCGTTATTGTTTTAACAAAACGTCCAGCCAGTATTAAAGGCACCTATAAAATAGAACTAAACGAATATGACAACTCATTAGATAAAAGAACTGACAATAAATAGAATATCTATTACAAAAATATATGGAA
>JAQVZV010000032.1 GCA_028708005.1 Bacilli bacterium | reverse complement strand
CACAAGCCCAGGCTGATGCTACAAGTCGGAGGGGAACTGACCAAGGAACGAAGTTAAAGACAAGTACGTGGGGCGGAAATAACGCAAGTAGTTTTACAGCATTACCTGTTGGTTACCGCAACACCAATGGTTCGCTTTACGACGTGGGCTCGAGCGGTTACTGGTGGTCTTCCTCACCCTCTGATTCTCTTGCTTGGCAACGCAGCCTGTATTCCAGTTACTCTACGGTTTCACGTAATAGGAATCCGCAGGCTTACGGGCGCTCGGTGCGCTGTCTCCTGGGACAATAAACCGCCTGTTTCGGAGAGTGATGGCTTGAATTTTAAATCCTTGGCGTGAAGCGACAAGGATTTAAAAGGATGTAAAGGGCTGAACAAAAAGGAAAAACAAAGTGATAAAGTTGGGTATGGGTGGTTGAGGAAGGGAATGTATTCCCTTCCTCAACCCGCAATGTTTTTAAAAATACAATATTACAGCATATCTAATATCTGTAATATTCTTTATTTTCAAAATAGTCTAAAGCTGCGTCATATCCCTGGTTATATAAGAATTTATAATCCGCTTCACTAATATCAAAGTCAAGAGATGATATACCACCGGTATTGATATTAATACTACGTCCTTGATTTATCCAATCATTATTATATATATCTTCTTGAACTTTTAGAAGGCTATTAAATAAATTACTAATGTAATCTATGATGTTAGTAGTTTCTTTATATTTAGTTTTATTACTGAGTTGTATCCCTAATGTTTCATAGTTGATTCCATCGTAATCAAATATGTTTATGGGATAATTCCTCATTAATCCGCCATCAACGAATACATGATGATTCATGCCATTTCGATATTGTTCATCTATCTTAACAGCTTCAAAGAATAGGGGAATTGACATAGATATTTTAATAGCTTCAGCCACTTCCATTTTAGGGGTTGTGTTATATGAGAAGATAACAGATGTTTTATAAGAAACATCTGTTCCTACAATATATAAATCTTTGAAGGGTCTATTATTTTAGTGGATATCATTATTTTTAAAATCTTCAAAGGTATAGGGTGGTTGCTTTTTATTATGGTCAAATTGAGAAGCGATGACATCTTTTATCCAACTATAGAAGTATTGAGATGAATACCACCCATAATTATTTATCAGTCTATAAATAGAGTCTAAGTCTCCAAATAATCTCTCAAACTCCATTTTAAAATTGTTAGTTACTTCTCGAAGGGGGACAGTTTCCTTTTGGGGCATTTTCTTATAATCTAGAAAAGATGAAATATTTTTTATCTCATTAAATGGTAAATTAAAACATGTGAGACACGCGGTTAATGCTCCTGATGATGATCCGGCCACTCTTTTTATTTGAGATAACAAGCATATTTCATCAAGATAATCTAAGACACCGAGATATGAGATCCCTAAAATGCCGCCACCTTCAAAGACAAGATTTTTAATTGATGGAAACATACATTATCACCTGTTAAACTCTATGTGAATAGATTATAGTATATGAAATGTCATCAAAAGGCTTTAATTAGGACATGTTTATGCTTTTTTTACATATAATAGATTGACAAGACAAGTTTATTAATATATAATCAAACTACAATTAAAAAACGGAAAGAAGATATATGTATCTCGCCTGATTGCTAAAAGCTTTGGGTTTATGCCATGGATTTATAAGATAATTATATTTATTTTGGTATAGGTGAGTACAGATATGTATTCGCTTTTTGTATTTATAATGGAGGTGCTATATATAGCGGGTAAAGAAAAAGATTTGCCTATAAATGAGCAGATAAAACATAGTCAAGTGATGGTTATTGGACCTAATGGAGAACAATTAGGAGTAAAATCAAAAGCGGATGCTTTAACTTTAGCTAGTTATGCCGGCTTTGATCTTGTTCTTATTAATGGAAATGCTAATCCGCCAGTATGTAAATTACTTGATTATAACAAATTCAAATATGAGAAGAAGAAAAAGACGAAAGAATCGTTGAAGAAACAGCGTGAGACTAGTGCTGAACTAAAGGAATTTAGACTATCGGTTCATATTGATAAGCATGACTTTGATACTAAAGCTAAAAATGTTTTTAAGTATTTGGAAAAGGGTCATAAAATTAAGGTGTCAATTAGATTCAAAGGCCGTGAAATGGCTCATACTGAATTAGGAAGAGACGTTTTAATTCGTTTTGCGGAAGTCTTAAGTGAAGTGGGAGAAGTCGAACAAGAGCCTAAGTTAGAAGGCCGTAATATGTTTATGGGACTTGTCCCTAAAAAGAAATAGGAGGAATTATTATGCCAAAAATGAAATCACACAAAGGTATTAAAAAAGCAATGCGTACCAGACCTGGTGGTACAGCTGTTATTGGTCGTCCTGGTAGCAGACATAAAACAGGTAAGAAAAGTACTGCCGTTAATCGTAAAAATAGAGCTGGCTCTACATTGAGCAAAGCAGATGAAAAGAGATTAAAGTCATTAATCTAAACTTAAGGAAGGAGAATACACATGACAAGAGTTAAAGGTGGAACGGTTGCGCGCAATCGTCGTAAGAAGATTTTAAAAGAAGCCAAGGGATACTTTGGAAGTAAACATCGTTTGTTTAAAACGGCTAAAGAACAAGTAATGCATTCAAGTGTATATGCTTATAGAGATCGTAAACAAAATAAAAGTAACTTTAGGAAACTTTGGATTACTAGAATTAATGCTGCGTGTAGAGAAAATGAAATAAGTTATTCTAAATTTATCAATGGTTTAACTAAAGCTGGTTTAGTTATTAACCGTAAGATGTTATCTGAAATAGCTATTGATAATCCTGAATCTTTCGTTGATTTAGTTGATATTGCTAAAGATGCTTTGAATGGCAAAGAATACAAACCTAAGGCTGTTAAACTAAATAAGACTGAAACTAAAGAAGAAGTTAAGAAAAATAGCATTAAAGCAGAAGCTAAGAAAACTGAAACTAAAGCAACTCCTAAAAAGGAAGTTAAAAAAGCAACTCCTAAAAAGGAAATGGCAGTACCTGCCAAGAAAGTAACTCCTAAAAAGGAAACAGCGACACCTGTAAAGAAAGCAGCTCCTAAAAAGGAAGCTAGCAAGACAGAAAAAACGGTAAAGAAACCTGCTGCTAAAAAAACGACATCTACAACAACTAGTAAAAAAGCAACAAAAAAGTCTGAATAATTTAAATGAGTCTATTGTTATAGACTTTTTTAATTGACATCGTTTGGGTCTTTCTTTATAATAATATTTTGAAAAAAACGTTCTTTTAAGAATATTTAGGGGAAAAATGCATGTCTATGTAGAATAATATTGGTAGGAAGTAGTGATATTATGGCCCGTATTAGCAATGAGCAAATAATGGAGATACGAAATAGTGTTAGTATTGTTGATATTATTTCTGAGTATGTGCCTCTTACTCAAAAAGGCAAAAACTATTTTGGTCTTTGTCCTTTTCATGACGATCACAATCCTAGTATGAGCGTTTCAAATGAAAAACAAATATATACTTGTTTTGTTTGTGGCGCAACAGGCAATGTCTTTACCTTTTTAATGGAGTATGAACATCTTTCTTTTTTAGAAGCTGTAAAATTGGTCGCTAATAAGACTAATATTTCGATTGATATAGATACAGGCTCTAAAAGAACTTATTCTTATCTTGATAAGTTTTATGATATGTATGATATAGCTGCTAAATTTTATCAAAACAATTTAAAAACTTCTAGTGGTACTATTGGTCGTAAGTACTTAAGTGATAGAGGAATTAATGCAGAGATTATAAAACAATTTGGTGTAGGTGTTTCTTTTAATGGGGACAAGCTTTATCAAATGTTAAAGGCCAATGGACATGATGATAAGTCAATATTAAAAAGTGGATTATGTAATATCAATGAAAATGGATGTTATGATCTTTTTGTTAATCGAATTATGTTCCCTTTATGGAATGTTGAAGGTAAGACAGTCGGTTTTAGTGGTCGCATTTATGATAGGGATGATTCTGCTAAATATGTTAATTCAAAGGAATCGCAGATTTTTAAGAAAGGTCATTTGTTATACAACTATCATCATGCTAAAGAACATATCCGTAAGGCTGGACAAGTTATTGTTGTTGAAGGTTTTATGGATGTTATTGCCCTCTTTAAAGTGGGTATTAAAAATGTTATAGCAACCATGGGCACAGCTATCACAAGTGATCAAGCACAACTAATAAAAAGGTTATCATCAAATGTTATTTTGATGTTTGATGGTGATAAGGCTGGTAATAAGGCCACTATCGCATGTGGTGAGGAGTTATTAAAGTTAGGCGTAACTGCTAAGATAGTTCGTTTAGAAGATGAGCTTGATCCAGATGATTATATTGATAAATACGGTGTTGATAGACTAAAAGAACATCTCGATAGTCCAATATCATTATTAGATTATAAAATGTTTATTTATAAAGAAGGAAAAAATTTAAATAATAGTGATGATGTATCAAATTATATAGATAATGTTATTAAAGAACTAAATTTGGTTAAAGATAAAATTGTAAGAGAAATAATTATTCAAAAATTAAGTAAAGAAACTGGTGTTTCAGTTGAAACATTATTATCATTACTTAATAAGGAAGAATTATCAACTAAAGTAGCAATAACTAAGCCGCCTAAAGAAAAATACAAAATGCAAAGTAAATATGAAAAAGCTTATGAGCGTTTATTATTTTATATGTTGAAGTATAAAGAAGTTATAAGATTATTTGATGATAGTGATGTCTTTATTCCAGTGAAAGAGTACCGCTATTTAGCTTGTGAGATTATTTCTTTTTATAAAAAATATGGGGATATTAATATTGCTGACTTTATAGCTTATCTAGGATCTAAAAAAGAATTGATGGAGATTCTTAGTCAGATTATAATGTTACCGTTACCTGAAGAATATAGTAGGGAAGAAATTGATGATTATATCAAGGTTTTAAATGATTATACTGTTGAAATAGAGATCAAAAGATTAGAGGGTGTTCTAAAAGAATGCAGCGTAGATACTGATAGAGCGAATATTGCTAATCAAATTATGGAATTAAGAAAGGGAGTGGATTTGGATGGGAACAATTAAGACATTTGAAGAAAGAAAAAAAAGTCTTATACTTAAGGGTAAAGAAAGAGGCTATATAACATTTGAGGAATTAGCAGAGGAGTTAAGAGGGCTTGAATTAGATAGTGACTCACTAGATGAATTATATAATACTTTTAATGACTTAAATATTGAAGTGGTTTCAGATGAAGTTGAGGATGCCGACTCTGAAGAAGGTTCCGGAAAAGATCTAGTTAAAGAATTATCGGTATCGAAAGATGTTAGTATTAATGATCCTGTTCGTATGTATTTAAAGGAAATAGGTAAAATATCTTTGTTATCTTTAGCAGAAGAATTAGATTTATCTCAAAGAGCTGCTGAGGGTGATGAAGTGGCTAAGAATACCTTAGCGGAAGCTAATCTTCGTTTAGTTGTTAGTATAGCTAAGCGTTATGTTGGTCGTAATCTATCATTTTTAGATTTAATTCAAGAAGGCAATATTGGTCTAATGAAAGCAGTTGATAAATTTGACGCTAGTAAAGGGTTCAAGTTTTCAACTTATGCAACATGGTGGATTAGACAAGCCATCACTAGGGCAATAGCAGACCAAGCTAAAACTATTAGGGTGCCTGTTCATATGGTGGAAACCATCAATAAATTAAAGCGAATTCAAAGGCAAATGACATTGGATTTAAATAGAGATCCAACAGAAGAAGAATTGGCTGAAAAGATGGGAGTTACGGTTGAAAAGATTAGAGAAATATTTAAAATAGCCCAAGATCCATTATCTTTAGAAACACCAATAGGTGAAGAAGAAGATTCTCATTTAGGTGATTTTATTCCTGATGAAAGTAATATGAGCCCAGAGGAATATGCTATTAATGAAGTTTTAAAAGATGACATAGCATTAGTTTTACAAACTCTTACAGAGAGGGAAGAAGAAGTCTTAAAATTACGTTTTGGTCTTGTTGATGGTACATCTCGTACATTAGAAGAAGTGGGTAATATCTTTAATGTTACGAGAGAGCGTATTAGACAAATTGAGGCCAAAGCTTTACGTAAGTTAAGGCATCCATCTAGATCTCGTAAACTAAAAGAATATCTCAATGATTAAATTATCAAAAAGACTACTAGTAATTGCTTCTTATATAAGTAATCATGCCAAAATGGTAGATATTGGTTGTGATCATGCGCTACTTGATATTTATTTAGTTAATCGTTATCCCAAGCTTAAGGCTATCGCTGTTGATGTGAGACCAGGGGCCATAGATCAAGCTAGGCGTAATTTAGAAAAGTTTAAGATGACAGGTGCAATTGATTTAAGATTGGGTGATGGTTTGGAAGTTGTCGAAAAAGATGAGATTGATACAATTGTTATGTCAGGCTTAGGTTGTTCTAAAATAGTTGAAATACTTACTAAAGATAAAAGTAAATTAAGTAATGCAAATGATTTAATTATTCAATCTAATACTGATTACTATGATTTACGCAAAACAATATCTTCTTTTGGATATTTTATAGTAGATGAGCAACTTGTAAAGGAAAATAAAATAATTTATTTAATAATTCATTTTAGAAAAGGCAATAAAAAGTATAGTAAACGAGATTATTTGTATGGTCCAGTATTACGTAGGGAGAAAAGCAATCTTTATAGAGAAATGATAAATAATGATATACGGCAAAAAGAGATATTATATTCATTAATACCTCAAAAATATTTGTTTAAAAGATTACGATTAAAAGCTTGCATTTTAAGCCTTAAAAGAGAGATTAGATAAAGAAATTAGGCTCATTATTTTGGAAAGTTTGTTGATTGTTTTGATTATTAACCGTGGTGGTATTAGTATTTTGATCACTATTATTACCACGGTTATTATTGTTATTGTTATTATTATTATTAATTTTACCCATTTCCCCCATAACTTTAAACATTGTTTTAGCATTACTCCAAATAGGCCTTACTTGGTGAAATACAGGAATCGCTTGATTAATCACGCCTAATGTTTTTTGAGCGTTAGTTAAGAGACTTCCCCAATTAAATTTAGCCTTTGGAAGGATACTATATGGATTATTAAATGGGGGTAACATATAATTTCGATTAAACATAAGAAACCTCCTCATAATAATATATGAAATAAGTTAAAAAAAGTTTTAATTTTTAGACTTTTGTGCTATAATCAATCTATGATAGGTAACTCGTCTTAGGAGGTGCAACTTTATGAATTTATGGAGTTTGTTATTGCCTTTTAAGTGGATTATAATAGGGGTCGGCGAAGTAATTAGGGGGATTATTTACGTTCTAAAGAGGGTTTTGTTTTACGGAAGATCTTTATTTAAAAATCTGTTTTTAAGTGGAAAATGGCTCGTTTTGAAAATTGTATTCGGTTTTTCACTTTTTTTTCGTGGTTTAAAAGTTGTTGCTTCATGGCTGGGGCGACTACTAAAAAATATACTTTTGGTATTGTTTAAAATCATAAAAACTATTATTGTTAATGCCTTTAAAGGCTTGTTTGTTGTCATAAAATATATTTTCATAACCCTTAAATATATAATTACATACCTTTTTAAGATTGTGCAGTTTATCATTAGGTATTTATTTATCGGAATTAAAACAACGCTTATATATTTAGCGAAGTTTCTTAAGTTTATTATTGTTGATATATTATATAAATATGTAGGTGTATTTATTATTGCTCTTTTAAAGTATATTGTTAAAATACCTATCTTTGTTTGGCAAGGAATGAAATTCTTAGGGATAGCCTTATATAAGATATTAATTTCCCCTTTTGTTTATTTATATAATAATTTTGGAAAGATTATAAAAGATTTATTTAATAAGTCAAAATCCCAATTAAAGGCTGGGGCTCTTTTTGTTGTTGGTATACCTAAGAAACTCAAAGAAGCGATTCAACAGTGGTTTTATAATATAAGTTTTGTTAAAGATATAAGAAACAGACGGGAAATGCAACGTCAAGCATTACTTATTGATTTTGATGCTGCAGATGCTGTCCGTAGTGAAAGAAAGATAGCTTATCGTTATGTTGCTAAAAATCTTAATGGTAAGGTTGAAAAAGG
>JAQVZV010000031.1 GCA_028708005.1 Bacilli bacterium | reverse complement strand
CTTCGTTGGAAACGATAGGCCTCTAACTCAGATGCTAATAAATTACTACGTATTTCTACTTCGTCCATCGAACCTCTATTTTCCCAAATAAACTTATTAAATTCTTTAATATCAATTTTTTCAACTTGTAGACCTTGTCCTAATTCTTTAATTTGATTATTAATCTCATTTAAGCAAGTAGTTAAATATTTTTCTTCATAATCTAATATATCTTTAGATAACGACATAAAAAAACCTCCCATTACTAAGCATAATGACATTATAACATAGTTTCTTTAAAGTAAAGATTGTTATCTATATGTTTTCATTACTAATTTCCATATATGCTACTAATGATATGGACTCTAAATTATATTTGAATTTAATAATGAAATATAGTATTATACTGTTATCATTGTTTGTGGGGGTTAATATGAGACGTTATAAAACTATTATTTTTGATATTGACGGTACTTTAATAGATACTGAATGTAGACGGTTAGCAAGAAAAATATGTGATGTATACCATCTTTTGGATGAGGATGAGGTTTATAATCAACTATTTGATTTTTTTAGTGAATGTGATATTAGGTTACAATCTATCAAAGTTAAGCGAGATTATATATACGAAATAGCTTCTGATGTTATTTCTTTCTTATACAAAGAGAAAATTTGTCCAATTAAATTTATAGATAACATGGATAAACTAAATACTTTATCACCTGCTAAAGAGGGGGCTATTGAATTATTGCAATATTTAAAAGCTAAAGGATATAGTATGATTGTTTTAACCAATTGGTTTAAAAAGCCTCAAATACATAGATTAAATAATCTTACAATGAGTGAATATTTTGAACATATTTATGCTATTGACGAATCATATCTTAAACCGCATGAGGAATCGATTTCACGAATATTTAATACATACAATAGGGATGATTGTCTTTTAATAGGGGATAGTTTAACATCTGATATTCTATGCGCTAATAATGCGGGGATTGATTCAATTTGGCTTAACAATAATGGACAAACTAGTCCGTGTAATAATCAGCCTACAATGGAAGTTGTAAAACTACTTGACATAAAAAGAACATTATAATAAATGATATGGATATATATAGCTATAATCTTACTAAAAACTGACATAAGGAATGTCAGTTTTTTCAATATAATTATCTGGATTTTTATAAGCTTTGCAGATAGTGTGCCATAATTTTGAGGTATTTAAAATATATTCAAATAATTACCCTTTTCTAAGGAGTAATACGCCTATTACGTTAACATCAAAGCAACCTGCTTTTATTATAATAATTTCATATCATTTATTAATATATAATCTTCTTCTTCTGATAAATGCAAATAAATCTATAGTACTTAAACCAGACTTTTTTATCCCTCCTTTGTACATTATTATATGTGTCATTGTCACTATTGTGATATGTAAAGTGGGCGATTATAATTTAAAGATTAATACAATTGTTAATAAATTTCAATATACAGTTGCAAACATCATATTGATACCAATTAATAGAATAGGGTGGTTAAAAAACAAAAGCCTAGTATTTTACTAGACCTTTTTAAAGTGTATGTTGGTTTTATAGTGATAAATCATTTATAAGATTAAATTTGAATATATCATATGATTTCATATGTTTTACATTATATATATAAATATAGTCTCCGATATATAATCCCCGTATATTACCATAGTAATAGTCATTATCATCAAATGACATCTCATGTAGTTTTGTAAAGCCATTTTTATTATCATATCTATATATTAAATAACTGTTGTTAGCGGGAAAACCAATGATTGCTTTGTCACTAGATACAAGAATAGCTTTATGGTTATATGATGCTTCTGACCATGTATATTTGTCTCCTAAAAATAGTTTAAATTTTTCTTTTATATTAGTTTTGTCAGATGTGTCAAACATTGAAAGCTTCATGCCCAAAACCCTTCCTTCAGCGTCAGTTTCTTTACCTAAGCCGAACAATGACGTGCCGTCATAAACGTGTAAATATTCTGAAAAACCAGGGATTTTAAGAGAACCCAATATTTTGGGCTTAAGCGGATTGCTCAAATCAACTGCAAATAATGGATCCACCTGCTTGAACGTTACGAAATAGGCAATATCTTTATCAAACCTAACTGAATAAACCCTTTCACCTTTAGCGACATCTTCTATTTTGCCAACAACTTTCAACTTTTTATCTAAAATATACAAATTGTTTTTTGAATCATCATTATTAATACTTATACCAGTAGTTGCGTCATTATCATTACCACTACTTATAATTTTATAATCATATGATGTAGTTACTATTCTAAAGTATTCATCTGATTCATCCATTGAAAATTGATTTAAGATAGAACCATTAACTGAGCCAGTTGCTTTTAATGCAATCACACCTTTATCAATTGAGAACTTTATTATATTGGTTTTACTTCTAACATAATCTTTTTCCGTTATAGTGTCATAACTTGTTATAAATAAATTTTTGGTACTAGCATAAACATTGTTGCCACAACCAAGTATGGCTTTTGATGAAACAAAATCTGAAGCATTATTTATATCAATCCCAGAAACTGTTATATATTGACTTGTTTTTGGATTAGGAACAATATATATATCTTCTGGATTGATAGGTTTTGTATCATCAGTTGTAGTTGAAGGTATATATGTTGTCATATCTTCTCTTTTAAGATTACTATCATAAACGAAGTAATTAGTTATGATATATAAGTAATTATCTACCATACGAGATGAAACATAATTGCCAGTTTGTGATAATGTATTGATTTTAACTGGCTTAGTTTTGTCTTTAATATCAAAGATAACTGCACTTATAACCTCATCTGAGGAGCCAATATAATAATCAAATCTTGGCATAATATCTTGGCCATTTGGACCATTATCATAGTATTTATAGGTCGCGGTTCTTTGCATACCAATTAATTTATCATCGTTTATATAAATTTCGAAGAAGTTAGTCGTTGTTTTATCTTTGCTGTTATCATGATGTTTTATTTTTGATGAAACAGATAACTTACCATTATCACTTTTAATTATATAAAGGTATTCCGTTGATAAGGCATAAATATATTCGCCATCAGTTTTTATAATATCGGCTTCTTGTACTCCTAAAACTTGTAAGTTAGTATCAGAATATTCAAGTCTACCAGATGCACCTGTATCTGTATTATTTTGATTAGAAGGATCAATATTTTCACCCATTTCATTTTTAAGAATACCTTTTCTTATGGGAATGAAACCAAACAAGAAATCATATTTATTTTTAGTATTCATTTTCTTTACTAGCGAATAAAGTTCTTTATAACTTTCTGCTGTTTTAGTTTCAGTATATTTGTAATCCTTTTGGTTTAAAAAATAACATCCAACATATCTAATCATTACTATCAAAAGACAAATTAAACTACCAATTATTAGTTTGGTTTTGATTTTAATATCTTTCATATCTTCTCCTTTATCTATCCCTATTCTTTATACTTTTAATTATACCATATCCAGAATAAACTTTAAGTAATTTTAAGAGAGATAAAATATAACAATAAAATAAACGACTCGAGGTCGTTTATTTTATGTAATAAGTATTTATTGTTGATATGTCTAAATTCTTAACATACGGGGCGTGGACAACAACCACGGAATAAGAAGAATAAAATAGCAATTACTATTATAATCCAAATTATACCTATGCCACCACCGCCATATGGGTAACCACCATATGGGTAACCACCACACGGATAACCTCCCCCATAAAGAGGAGCTCCATATCCACAAGAACCTATCATTTTCTCCCTCCTTTTATATACTTCTATAATAGGATATTCAATTGGAGAAATATTGGTCGTTATACATATCGTGTTTTTTGTAATATTTTATTGTTATTTGATAATTACATCAATTTGTATGACTCGAATATTGATATTAACGCACTATTTGTAAGTTTTTGCCCTAATAATTGTCTAAATCTATATGATTTAGTTTGTTGTTCATTGCGGAGTATTTTTAATTCTTGAGATATTTCATTTTGTTTTAATAATATATCATCAATAATGTCCTCAAATACTGCTAATTTGTCAACAGCATCTCCATAGTAGCCATTATCATTAGAATTTATATGTTTATCATTGATGACAAATTGTCCATCTATTTTTTCAGTGTATCTATGCATAGTATCGCTCCTAGCTATATTATAGTAAAATATAATCTTTCTTCTCTAATTTAAATATTATTATTTCCTCGTCTTTACCAAACTTTTTCATAAAATATGTTCCACCACTAGGTTTAAAGCCTACTCTTTCAAATGCTTTTATAGCACTGGTTCTGGTGACGGGAAAGTTATCATAAAGAGTATCAATATTATATTTATTAAATGCTGTTTCAACAAGTAATCTTAAAGCTTCCTCGCTATAACCTTGGCCTCTATGTTTCGCTTCAATAAGTATGCCACAATCATATCTATTTGTTTCAAAATTGAAATGAAAATTTACACTACCAATAAATTCATTATTTTCTTTTTTACATATATATGCGTAAAAATTATGGTCTTTATTTTTTTGATTATTATACCAATCTTCCCATTTTTCTTCGGGGAATGCGATACACCCAGTTGATTTATCATATCCTTTAAAGTTAAGATCATAACCAGCATTATAATCCATTGTATGAGGGTCTTCTTGCAAGTGTTTTTTATAATATAATTCATTATAAGTAGGAACTTTTAAATATAAAGTATTCATAAATTACCTCCTCTTAAATTATATCAAAAAACTTTGGTATTTCGTACCAAAGTTTTAATGATGCATGGGTCAGGGGTATTCAACAATAAATCCTTACAGGTTTCAATTGTAACTATTGATTATTGTTTTAATCTGCGGCTTCCAATTTGAGTTTAGCTTCTAATGTAGTTTCTAACTTGAATTGAAGTAACATTTGCATTTTTATTGCAGTTTGGATAACTTTAATAATTTCCTTTTGGAATTCTATTACTTCTTCAGGCGTCATTCTTCCTTCGCCCTCTGTTATCATCAAATCAGCTGCCGAGTACTTTTTCCGCTTCAGCGTTTATTAAGTGTGCTAAACCAACTTCTTCTAAAGCTATAGATTCAAGTAAATCAGTGAATGCTTCTGGTTGAGTCTTTTCAGGAATTACAGGTAATCCCATAATATAATCACCTCCTTAAAGTTTTTTAAGTTATATTGAGTGATGGGAATAATTTCATTGTATGGATATAATATCAAAATTAAACAATTATTATCTTATCTATTTCATGATATGAACTTTTAAAAAACTCGAAACAGCATTCAACTAGTTTGAACTTTCTTGTTCTCGTTAATGTTTTTTAAAAGAAAGCTGTTATAGTTTTTAACAATAGTGACAATAACACATATAATGAGTTATAAAGGAGGAGAAAATATGAGTATGCCTCAAATACCCGAGAATAAACATAGACCAAGTTTGAAATGTGTTGTAATTGACTTGTTGGAATCTGTTGCAATGGAGGAAATTTCAATTTCGCATTTAATAAATGCTGAAGCAGAAAAAATTCAAGCCTTTGTAGGTAATAAAACGGATTTCCCGTTTTGTAATGAGATAAAAGAAGTGATGGATTTTTCTAAGATTATATCTGATTTTTTAGAAAAAATTATTATGAAACAATGGATTTTATTAAACAAGTTAAATAAAATAATAGAGATTGGTAAGCCTTGCTTTCATCATAATAAATGCGATGATGACGAAAAGTATTATGATTGCACCAGGCCATTGAAAAGATTTTGTAGGGGAAAACAAGATGAGTAGATGTAGTATTTATAAAAGTCTACAATTATAGACCTTTTGGTTGTTCTATGGAAGATAGGTAACTGGCAAACAATCCTTTTTTATAGATTCTTTAAATAAATATTGTATAATATAAAATAAGGAGAAGATGAAATGAAAGAACTTTGGGATGTATTGGATAAAGATGGAAAAATCACTGGCCGAACAATGGAAAGAGGATGGATGAAATCTGGGGATTTTCATCTTATCATAAATGTATGGATTAAAAATACAAAGGGAGAGTATCTTATCGCAAAAAGAACTGACAATAAAAGATGGCTAAATCTGTGGGGGTGTACAATTGGTAGCGCTATTACAGGCGATGATAGTTTAACAACAGCCTTAAAAGAAACAAATGAAGAACTTGGAATTACTTTTATTTCAGAAAACGGAGAGTTATTTAAAAAAATTATACATTATGTAGATGATGACAAAGATCGCGGAGAATTCATTGATGTATGGTTATTTACTTAAGAAGTTGATATTTCTAAAGTGGTATTTCAAGCGGATGAAACATGTGATGTTAAATGGGCCACAAAAGACGAAATAAGTAAAATGATGCAAGAAAATACTTTTATTCCACTATCGGATCTCCCATATTTTAATGAATTAGATTAAAAAACATCTTCGCATTCATCACCTTTATTTATTGTGTCAAAAAACTTGATATTTTTATGACCTAGTTCATCAATTTACCCGTTACTCCAAAATCGTTACTGTGGGTTCAACTCCTACTACCCCCTACTAAAACAAATTAAAATTAAATTTTAATAAGTGTTGTATTAAGAATATATTAAATGCGAATCTACGGGTTTATATTTATATTTAACGAATTGTCGAAATATTTGAATTTTATGCTATATTTAATATAGAAAGGAGTTTTATTAGAAGTATGTTAAAAAAAGTATTACCAGTTGCATTTGTTTTTCTATTTGTATTATCAGGGTGTGGATCTGATATTTCCAAGGAGGGAGAAGTAGCAAATAAATATAACAAATCTTTTGAATCTTTATACGGAGGATTTTGCGATATAATAACAACAACAGGTTTTCGTGATCTTGAAGAATTATATTATTTTTACCCATCAGAAGTGCATAAAGAATTTGATAATCTATCAGAAGAAGAATTAAAAGAGTTTTATAAAACTAAAGAAAAATGTACTTATAAGTTGATTGAAAATGTCACTCAAGAGATTATAGATAACTCTGAAAAATGGTGGAATGAAAAATTTGATACTAACCGGGAATTTTTAGAGTGTAAAAAAGTGGATGTTTATTTTGATGATAAATATTTAGATGACTCTACTGCCTGTAAAGTAAAAGAAGATAAGAAATGGTATATATTTGAATTTTAATTTCTTAGGTTCTTTGTCAAATAGTGTGGATGAATAAAAATTCTAACTATAATGGTTCTATAATATTTGGTGAGGATGGATAATCCCCATCTTTTATTATGCGACCTCAAAAGGTCGCATACAAAACCACAGGCTATGCCTGTGAGAACTGAAACAGCGGAAGCGCAAAATCAAAAACACTTCTACCTCCTTCTGATATACTTAAAGTGGTCAACCAACCGCGATAAGTCAAAAGGAGGTAGGAATGTTCAAGCAGAGAGATATCGACGAAAATCAGTTATCTCATACCAACTGGAATTGTCAATATCATATGGTATTTACTCCAAAATTTAGGAAAAAAGCAATATATGGAAAGTTAAGAAGAGGCATTGGGATAATACTAAGAAGACTTTGTGAATATAAAGGAATCGAAATAGTAGAAGCTAATGCCTGTTCGGATCATATACACATGTTGGTCAGGATTCCACCTAAAATAAGTATATCATCATTTATGGAGTATTTAAAGGGGAAGAGTTGTTTGATGATTTATGAAAATCACGCAAATCTTAAATATAAGTATGGGAATCGTAACTTTGGGGCAAAAGGATACTATATATCGACAGTGGAATTAAATAAAGCAACAATAAAAAAATATATAAGAGAGCAAGAAACAGAAGATATCCTTTTGGACAAAAGAAGTGTAAAAGAATATTAGGACCCTTTTAAGGGTTAGCAAGAGAGTCAAAAACAATTGGCAGACAAAAAAACCACCATGTGGTGGCCGTCGAGTAATCACTCATGTAGGGCTTTGTTAAATACGACGGGTTGTTATCCATCGATATTTATTATAACTTATTAAATAATAAATTAATCGCCAAAAATATACCATTTGCCATCAGCTTTAAATTGGCAAGTAAAATAATAAGGACTCGAATTACCATCAATATTAAATTCTACTCTTTTGCATCCTGATATTTCAGTATTAGTATTGGTGTGTTCTTCAATGTCATCTTCAATTGCTTGTACTTCTTCTTTTGTATAGTCACGCCCAACAGT
>JAQVZV010000030.1 GCA_028708005.1 Bacilli bacterium | reverse complement strand
AAAACGGAAGATGTTGTTAAACTAGGTGATGAGATTATTGTTAAAGCAGTTGGTTATGATAAAAAAGGAAGATTAAACCTTTCTCGTAAAGAAGCGCTTAATAATGATAATTAAGTAGGTAGTATGGGGGTATTTTATGTCAGTAAATTTATCTAATATAGAAGTTAGTAGTAGGCAACCTGTAGTTAGTCAAAATTATAACAAAGATGAGTTTTTAGAATTGTATGAATCTTTAAAACAGGAGTATGAAGATATTGGCACGTGTAGAGAAGCTTTTGTTGATTTCGCATATGGATTATCATTATATAATGCTAGTTCTTATAGACGATTAGTTATGGATATGTGTCTCGAATTTATCTTTCAGAAGACTGAAACACAAAACATATGGATGTATAATAATGAGTATGATGATGAGTATCTGCTCCATGTTATTAAGTATTTTGGTATTAATGAAATTGTTTCTCTTGTTACAAATAATAGATATTATATGCTTCTTCTAGCTCATCATTATTCCATTTATGATTGTTTTGATAAAGCGAAACGTGATGAAGTTATAATTAATAATGGCAATTTAGCCACCAGCCGAATTATTAGAAAATTACGTAAGGGAAAATTAATTGTTGTTTCAAATTAGTTGTAAATGAGATGCACCTCGTTATGTATAGAGCGTTATACTAAAAACGAAGGTGCTTTTTCTTTGAAAAATAAAAAATAGACACATTATTTTTGCTGTGTCTATTATTTAGTATATATTCAAGTTGTTTACTTTTTATCTATTAACTTCCATAAATACTGGAAGAATAATAGGCTTGCGCCCTGTTTCATCTTTTATAAAAGGGGCAACTTCTTGAATAATTAGCTGTTTTAAATCGGTATAATTTATCCTTTTCTTTTTAAGATTTTGTTTAATTATCTGATTAGCCATAAATTCAATTCTACTTAACAACTCGCCATTTTCATTAACCAGTACAAATCCTCTTGTTGTAATATTGGTATTACCTAGCAATTCATTTTTGTTAACATCTATATTGGCAATGATTACTAAGATGCCATCTTCTGACATTATGATTCGGTCCTTAATAACGATGCTACCAACATCACCAATTCTGTTTCCATCAACATATACATCTGAAGCGGGAACTGAGCCACTTCTTTTGACGCCATTTTTAGTTATTGATAGAACATCCCCGTTATCTAAGGTGAAAACATTGTCTTTTTTTACTCCGCATTCGATTGCTAGATCAGCATGAGCTTTTAACATTCTATATTCACCATGATAAGGCATAAAACATTCTGGTTTAAATAACCTGATCATTAATTTTAATTCTTCTTTATTACCATGACCTGAAGTATGTATTTCGCTTAATGATGTATTAGTGAATACTTTAACACCCTTCAAATAGAGTTTATTAATGGTATTTGATATACTTGATGCATTGCCTGGGATAGCAGAAGATGAGAAGACAACGACATCGCCTGGTATTAACTTGATCTGCTTATGTGACCCATTAGCAATTCTTGATAAGGCCGCTAAAGGTTCGCCCTGTGATCCAGTGCATAATAATGCTATTTCATTGCTTTTCATTTTAGCAGCGTCATCTGCTGTTACAAAAACACCATTATCTTGAATATATCCTCCAGCAATTGCTATCTCAATAGATGTTTCCATACTTCTTCCGAATAAAGCAACCTTACGATTGTTTTTTCTACATGTTTCAACAATGTGTTTTAAACGATATATATTTGAGGCAAAAGTCGCAATAATTATTCGTCCATCACACCTTTCGAAGACGTCGCCTAATGCTTCGTCAACTTTTGATTCGCTGATAGAAAAACCATCAATCATAGCATTAGTACTATCGCTTAATAATAGTTTGACTCCTTTTTTACCGATATCAGCTATTTTATGAATATTAGACATTGGCCCAATTGGTGTCCAGTCAAATTTAAAGTCTCCCGTCATAACAATTGTGCCATTAGGAGTATTTAAAGCAACCCCGTGTGAATCCGGAACTGAATGGTTTGTGCTGAAAAACTCTATGTCAAAATATTTGTATTTAATTTTTGTTTTTTCGGTATAAACTTGTAATTTCTTATATTTTATTCCTCGTTCTTCTAACTTCCTTTTTATAAGTTCAGACGCCTGCTTAGGCGTATATATAATTGGAATATTTATTAGTTGAAGTAAAAATGGAATGCCTCCGATATGATCTTCGTGACCGTGTGTTATAATTAAGGCTTTGATTTTATCTTGATTCTTTTTTAGAAAAGAAAAATCAGGAATAACATAATCGATTCCCAAAAGCTCATCTTGAGGAAACATAACACCGGCATCAATAATAATTATTTCCTCATTATGCATGACGCAATACATATTCTTGCCAACTTCTCCTAATCCGCCTAAGGCAAAGACTTTTGTATCGCCATTTTCAAAAAATTTCATTGTATCTCCTTTCTATAGTTAATATTTGAAAGATTAACTTTTATAAGTATACATGTTTTTATGTATTTTGTCTACTATTGATTGAAATATTAGTATCATAATCTTGCATTTTCAAAATTAGATTAGCATTATAAAAAAATAAAGTGAATGCACTTTATTTTATAATTAAAGCTTTTTTGTAAATACATTATTAATTTGTTCCTTGCTATAATATTGCGATAATATATTGCTAGCAATCCGTAACATAAATGCTGTATAAACCATTTCTTCTTTAAGTGGGTTAGTAAGACGTGTGAAATTTTGATCTTTTGTTCCCGTCTCATTTGATAAAGGATTACTTAAGAAGTTGGTTGTATATTTATTGCCCAGGTCATATAAAGCCCATCCACCAGTAAATCCTGCGGTTGCTAAAGAACGATAAGCAGCTTCGTGAGGAACTTCTGATTCATTTAATCCTAGTGGGTGTTTGCGATATACCGCGCCCATGCGATTGTTCCTGCTATACTTATTTTTATTGTCTCTAATTCTAATCATTTCCCATATTAGTTTGTGATTGGTATTTAACAAAACATTTAATAGTTTAGTTAAATCTGCTGATGTTGAAAAGATACCCGCATGACCCGAAATGCCCTCCATTACTCTGGCTTTTGGATCGTGAACAATGTTTTGTTGGCCTATTTGACCACCAGTCGTTTTGACGTTTAAAGGATTAAACAAGGTGTTATTCATCCCTATTTTTTTGAAGTATTTCATAATTTCATTTTCAAAATTAGGAATGATCATACCAGCAATCATATATGGAATATCACTATAAGTGAAACATTCATCAACAATCTTAGCATTTTTTAATAGTTCGATAGCAGCTGCTTTATCACAAACAAAATTACCATTTTCATCTGTTTTGTCAATTCTAGAATCGGTTTTTATATCATAATTAAAGCGCAATAAATCAATAAGTCTTTTTGATATTGGATAATCAGCATTTATTTCTTCAATTCTTTGATAAATATTTATTTTATCGTTTTGATGTTGATCAAAAATAAATGACGATGTTAGGAATTTGGTTATGGATGCGATATCAAAATAGGTAATACCATCGATTTCGGGAGCATTTGAATGGGTATTAGTCTTACCCGAGTATGTTGTTATCCCTAATCCGTTATCTAAGAATATTGAGCCCGAAAAGCCCGGTGCTAACTTTTGACGATTAATCATCTCATCTATTTGAAGATAGTATTCATAACATATTAAGTCCATTATTTCTTCAATGGTTTTATCGTTAATCGACGACATAATGGTTTTAACTCTTGATAATCTGCTAATAAAGCTGTTTTTATCAACCTTTGCCCCATTTTTAATTATAATATCTATTGTCTTAATGAAACAATAATCTATCACTTGGCTATATATATGATTCATGAAAATCCCCCTAATCAAATTTCACATATTATAACATATTAATATGTTATGTGCATTAAATTTAGAAAGTTTATGATTTTTAACCAATAATTATGATAATTATATTATAATAATAAGTGAATGGAGTATAAATATGGATAACAATATAGAAAATATCATTAGTGTGGCTACAGATATTATTAGGACTTGTGGCCCGATAGCTGGCTTCTTAATTGTCATTTTAGAATCAATAATGCCTATTTTGCCTCTAGGTGCCTTTATTGCATTAAATACAATTGTCTTTGGACCATTTTGGGGTTTTGTTATATCGTGGATTGCTACGAATATGGGTTGTTTGTTATCTTTTTATGCTTTTAGATTGGGATTCAGTAATGTATTGTATCGAAATATAAAAAAAGAAGGTAATATCAATAAGTTTATGAATTATATTGATAAAATATCTTTTGTTCAATTAACATTGTTGGTTGCCCTTCCTTTTACCCCCGCTTTTCTTGTAAATATAGCATCAGGTTTGTCAAAGATGCCGTTTAAGAAGTATCTTTTAAGCATTCTTATAGGTAAAATATCAATTGTTTATTTTTGGGGATATATAGGTTCAAGTTTTATTGAGAGTATTAAGAACCCAGTAATACTACTTGAAATTGCAGCTTTGATGGGCATAGCGTATGTTGTATCAAGATTAATTCAAAAATATTTAAATATGAATGGAGTGAAATAATGGATTATATAATAATAATATTATTAATAACTATTCTGATAGTATGTGTTATATCATTATCTAAGAATATTAATGAAAGTAATATTACAGAACGTTTAGGTAAGGTTGAAACAAATATTACAAAAGAAGTAGGAGACTTCAAGATTGATTTTAGTAGGGTATTAACCGAAGATTTTAACCATTTAAATGAACGTATTGAATCAAGACTAAATAGTATTAATGAAAAAGTTAATATGCGATTAGATGAAAACTTCGAAAAGACTAACAAAACATTTACATCAGTTTTAGAAAGGCTATCAAAAATAGATGAGGCTCAGAAGAAAATCGAATCTTTATCTAGTGACATAGTGTCATTGCAAAGCGTTTTGACTGATAAGAAGAGTAGAGGAATTTTTGGCGAGGTTAATTTAAAGCATATTTTAAGTAATGTTTTTGGCGAAAAAAATGACGCTATTTATGAGATGCAACATTCCTTTGCCAATGGTTTTGTAGCGGATGCGGTCTTATATGCACCTCTTCCTTTAGGTACTATTGCAATCGATTCGAAATTCCCATTAGAAAATTATCAGTTGATGGTAGATAAGAAGATATCTTCAATTGAGCGTGAAAAACACGAAAAAGATTTTAAAAACGATGTAAAGAAACATATTGACGCTATTGCGTCTAAATATATCATTCCAACTGTTACAAGTGATCAAGCAATTATGTTTTTACCAGCTGAAGCTATTTTCGCAGAAATTAATGCTTACCATCAAGATATTATAGATTATGCTAATAAAAAGAGAGTTTGGATTACATCGCCAACAACTTTGATGAGTACACTAACGGTTGTGCAAATGGTTGTTAAAAATATGGAAAGGGATAAATATGCTTCAATTATTCAAGAAGAGTTGACTAAATTAGGTGTCCAATTTAATCATTATCGGGATCGCTGGGACAAGCTTTCTAGAAGTATCGAAACAGTAAGTAAAGATGTAGCTAGTGTTCACATCACTACCGAGAAGATTAGTAAACGCTTTGATTCTATCAACAAAGTAGATGTTGATAAAATAATATTATTGAATTCAATGGAAAGTGAGGTTGAAGAAGATGAGTCAGAATTACAACAAGTTAGTTAGAGACAAGATTCCAGATATTATAATGTCTAATGGGGAGTTTCCTGTAACTAAAATACTTAACGATGAAGAGTATACCCTAATGTTAAATCAAAAACTAGAAGAAGAGGTTAAGGAGTATTTAGAAAGCGGGAGCCCAGAAGAGTTGGCAGATATTCTTGAGGTTATAAGAAGTATAGGTATAACTAAATGTTTAACACTAGATGATATTTTAAAAATTATGGAAGATAAAAAAGCTAAACGTGGTGGTTTTGATGAAAGAATTCTACTCGTTGAGGTAACAAATAAAAAGAGTCGATGACTCTTTTTTGGTTTAAAAATAAGATAAATAAATACAATTTAATAGGTGATAATATGTTGGCTAGAGTGTTTTTCTTCTTAGTTGGCTTTGGGTTAATGGTTATTGGTTTTGTTCACATTATAATCTATATGAATTTTATGACTGTTGGGTATAGTTTTAATGAATACGTTAATTTTATTATTAGAAGCAGTGAATTTGCTTATACAATTGTAGGTTTTATTATTATAAATTTATGTATTTTTGTAAAAGGGGGTAAGAAAGGTGAAATATGTATATGATATTCTTTTAAACTTTAATGAATGGGGTGGGTATGAATTCTATGAATGGTACCCTGATGATGATATAGAGTATTATAAGCGTATACCGCTAATACGAATTGATGACAATACATATAAGAAAATTAGTGTTGGATCAATACTTGAAAATAAGGATTTCTTGGATAAAATTTATAATGTTGCTGAAGTATATGATAAGAAAAGAGTAAGGAATATTGATTATGCTTGTTTAGTAACAAACGGAAAGGAAGTAATAGCGTTATTATTAAATAAGGAAGGCAAGATTTTGATGATTAGTAAGCTTCTTATAGACGAGGCAGAAGAATCTATTGATATAGGCAATTCTTTAACTGAAGAAACGTTGTCTATTCTTTGTAATATTCAGAGAGGCAATGATGTTAAAAATTATCTAACGCGTTATGAGCGCAGAAAGTTATTTCTTCTTCAGAAAGAAATAGACAATCTTTATAACAGTAAAAATATTGTTAAATTAAAATATTTTTATTATGAAATAAATCATCATATGGAAGATGATGTTAACATATTATATAAAAAAATTAAAATGTTTTTAGAAGATGAATGGTCTAGTAAACATGATGATTTATATAATTTGGTGAGACTTTCTTATAGTAAAAAATAGTATTTTGTCTTATCCTTAAAAGTATATTCTATAAAAATTATACTAACATATTAAAGAGGGCGGTGATTTTTTTGCGTTTAATTCCAACAATTATTGAAAAAACAAGTAGTGGAGAAAAAGCATATGATTTATATTCAAGGCTGCTAGAAGACAGAATTATTCTTTTATGTGGGGAAATTGATGATCAATTTGCTAACGTTATTGTAGCGCAATTACTTTATTTAGATAGTTTAAATAATGATGATATTAATCTTTATATTAATTCAAATGGTGGTTCTGTCACGGCGGGGTTTGCTATATTTGACACAATGAATTATATTAAGAGCGACGTATCTACAATATGCCTTGGGTTGGCAGCGTCTATGGGAGCCTTCTTGTTATCGAGTGGGACTAAAGGGAAGAGATATTCATTGCCTAATGCAGACATTTTAATTCATCAACCTTCAGGCGGAACTCAAGGACAAGCGACAGATATGAAAATAGCAGCTGAGCATATTTTAAAGGTTAGAGAGAGATTAAATAAGCTTTTAGCTAAGAATACAGGTCAAAAGATAGAGCAAATTGCTAAAGATAGTGAAAGGGATTATTATATGACGCCTAGTGAAGCTCATGATTATGGCCTAATTGATAAAATTCTATAAAACCATAATATATTGGTTTTTTCTTTTTAACATGGAAATCATTATCTAAATATGTTAAAATTAATACGAGGAGAATGATGTATGAAAAGATTGGTTTCAGGTCTTAAGCCAACAGGTGGGCTTACTTTAGGAAGTTATATTGGTGCAATAAGACAATTTATCGAATTACAGAAGAATTATGAGTCATATGTTTTTGTGGCTGATATGCATGCTATTACAACGCCTCAAGATAAAGAAGAATTAAGAAAAAATATTAAGGATATGGTTGCTATATATTTAGCATGTGGTTTAGATCCTAATCATACTACTATTTATATTCAATCTGAGAATCCTTATCATGCCCAATTATCATGGATTTTAGAATGTCATACATATTTAGGTGAATTAAATAGAATGACTCAATTTAAAGATAAGAGTCAGAAAATAGGAAAAAACACCATATCATGTGGTCTATATACATACCCTGTATTAATGGCTAGCGATATCATTATATACGATGCGGATATTGTCCCTGTGGGTGAGGATCAAAAACAACATGTAGAACTTACACGTGATATTACTGAACGATTTAATAAAAAATATGGTGATGTTTTCAAAGTCCCAATGTCAATTATCCCTAAGGAAGGAGCACGTATTAAGGATTTACAAGATCCAACTAAAAAGATGAGTAAATCAGATGATGTTCATCGTGGATGTATTTTAATATTGGATGAAGAAGATGTGATTCGTAAAAAGATAATGGGTGCTGTTACTGA
>JAQVZV010000029.1 GCA_028708005.1 Bacilli bacterium | reverse complement strand
TGTCACGCAACGTATACGAAAACGCTGTTTTACTTAATGCAATAGTAGGCCAAGATAAAAAAGACATGACAAGTGCTAAGAAGGGAACCGAAGATTTTACGCGATTAATAGGGAATGATATAAAGGGAATGAAAATAGCAATCCCTAATTTATCTATGTCTCAAAGTCTTAATGTAGAAATTAAGAATAAAATAACATCCGTTATTGATATGTTAAAGAATAAAGGGGCTACTGTTGAGTATATAGATATTGATTATATTCAGTATTCACCTATACTTTATAAAATTATTGCATATGCTGAGGCGTTTTCTAATTTAGCGCGTTTTGATGGCATAAAATATGGATATCAAACTAATGATTTTAATGCTTTAGATGAATTATATACGAAGACAAGAGCTGAGGGATTTGGATATGAAGTTAAAAGACGTATTATGATAGGTTCTTATATTTTAAGTGGTGATAATATTAAGACTTATTATAAGGCCTTAAAAATAAGAAAAATTATTCATGATAATTTAATGAATGTTTTCTCGAAGTATGATTTGATTATTGGACCAATTACTGCTGATTTTCCTCAGGATATTGATAAAACTGCTGATATTAATCATGCCAATTCTTTATTTAATATTCCATCTAATATGGCTGGATTACCTAGTATGAGTATGCCAATTGGTTTTGGGAGTAATGGCATGCCTATGGGAATGCAAATTATAGGCGCGAAGTTTGATGAAGCTACTATCTATAAACTAGGTGCTTTTATTGAAAAAGAATTGCAATTAGATTTAGATGTTAAGGGGGTTATAGAATGAAAAGATTAATGCCAACGATAGGGATTGAAGTACACGCAGAATTAAGGACCAAGACTAAGGCTTTTTCAACATCTCAAAACATATATGGAGAAGTTGCCAATAGTAAAACCAATGTCAGCGACTTAGGATATCCGGGCACTTTACCAACATTAAATGTAGAAGTTCTTAATCTAGCGATAAAAGCCGCTTTAGTTCTAAATTGTTCTATTGCACCTAAAATACATTTTGATCGCAAGAATTATTTCTATCCTGACTTACCAAAGGGATATCAAATAACTCAAGCTGCAACCCCTATTGGATATAATGGTTATGTTGAAATAGAAGTGGATGGTAAGAAGAAGAAAATTGATATAGAGAGACTTCATATTGAAGAAGATACCTGCAAAAGTATTCACGAAGGGGAATCAACGCTACTAGATTATAATAGGGCTGGTGTCCCGTTAATTGAAATCGTAACAAAGCCTGTTATTGAAAGCGCTGAAGAAGCTGTATTATATTTAGAGAAGCTACGTGAATTACTATTTTACGCGGATGTTAGTGATGTTAAAATAGAAGAAGGTAGTATGCGCTGTGATGTTAATGTTTCATTAAAAGAAGAGGATAGTACTATTTTAGGGACAAAAACAGAAATCAAAAACATTGGTTCTATTTCAAGCGTTAGAAGTGCTATAAACTATGAGATAAAACGTCAAAAAGAGATTATTGAAGCAGACAATATAATAACAGAACAAACGAGACGTTATGATGAGAAAAGTGGTCAAACAGTTCTTATGAGAATGAAAGAATCGGCTAATGGTTATCGTTATTTTCCTGAACCTGATATTCCTTATATATATATTGATGATAATTATATTGAAAATATAAAGAAACAAATACCTTTATTACCAGATGAACTGCGAGACAAATATAAATCATTAGGTATCAATGATATAGCTATCAATGCTTTAATAATACGCAAGGATTTATCATCATTTTTAGAAAGAATAATTGATTTAGGTATTAATCATATAATGAGTGCTAATCTCTTAACGGGGGATGTATTGGCTTATTTAAACAAGCATAATATTACAATAGATAGAACAAAATTAAATGACAATAATTTTAGTGATTTAGTAAAATTGATAGACAAAGGTACCCTTTCATCTAAGATGGGTAAAGATATATTGAATGATTTGATAATTCATGGGGGCGAAGTTAATGATATTATAAATCAAAAGGGATTAAGTCAAATCAATGATACAAACCAAATAACAGAATTAGTAAAAAAGGTTATCGACAATAATGATAAAGTTGCTGCTGATTACAAAAATGGTAATGATCGTGCATTAAAATATCTGATAGGTCAAGCTATGAAAGCTAGTAAAGGTCAAGTTAATCCTAAAATCTTGAATGATATTCTAATATCAGAATTAGATGCTAAATAAAAATAATTATATAATTTGAGTGTTAAATAAACAAGTAACGACAAATTGTATAAAATAATATTTTATAGTATAATGTGGATTGGAGTGTGACAAAATGAAAGTGTTGAAAAAATATAAATGGATAATTCTTATAATTTTCATAATCCTTTTAATTATACTTGTTTGGTTGGGTAAAGAATTATTTTCAATCCAAGATGGCGCTCTTTATGGTAATCGATTAGAGGGCATTGAAGCGGTGGCGATTGATAAAAGTGTAAAAAAGGATATTTCAGACTTCCTTTTATCAGTTGAGGGTATTAAAAAAGTAAACACTAATGTGCATGGTAAAATGTTTAATATTCTTATTTGGGTAGATGAGACGATAACAATAGCTAAAGTAAAAGAAATATCGAATACCGCATTAACAAAATGTAGCACTGAACAACAAAATTTTTACGACATAGCATTTTTCATAGATTATATGGAAGATTCAAAAAAGACAGATTTTCCTTTAATAGGTTATAAAAATAAAAATAGTAAAGTAATTGTATGGTAGTAGGTGATTATAATGAAAAATAAAAAAAATAATAAATTATTTTTGATCCCCATAGCTATTTTAATCATTTTGACAAGTGTTATTTTATATACAGTATTTAATCCAAATGTATCAAAAGATGGAGTTAAACTTAATCTATTTGAACAACGCTGGTTAGAGAACAATCGCAAAACAGTTATTAATGTTTTAATTCCCAATAGAATACCCCTTTATAGCAATGAAGGGAAGGGAATTATTTTCTCTTTCTTAACTTATTTTGAAAATGAAACAGGATTAGAATTTAATAAAACAGCTTATAATATTGGTGAAAATGGTGTGGCCAAGGGTAATCGTTTCCGTATTGTAAGAAATAATGAAAAACTCAAGGATACAGATTTATTATTTTACAGCGATAATTACGTAGTAGTTAGCAGAAAGAATCAAAAAAAGATACCAATAGATAGTTTAAATACTAATATTGGAGTTCTTGACGTTGATTTTAATGTTGTTACTTCTTATTTAAGTAAAAACAAATGTACTTTCACAAGACTAGAAAATATAGAGTCATTAGTTAGGGCTTTCGAAAGCGACGAAGTGTCATACATAATTGTACCTAAAACTCTTTATTTAAATATGATTGTCGAAATGGATTATCACGTTGTTAATACTTTAAATGATCTAACTCTTAGGTATGTTTTGACGTTAGAAAATAATAATAATCGCTTTAATGATATTGTAAAAAAATACTACAATGTTTGGGCTAAGAGTCAATTAGCAAGTGATTATCATGGTGAGTTGTTTAATTTATACACATCTATTAAAAAAATAGATGATAAAAGTAAAACTGACTTTAAGAGCAAAAGATATATATATGGTTATGTTGAGAGCGTTCCTTATGAAATGTCTTCTGATGGAGATATAAATGGATTAAGTAGTGAGTATATCAATGCCTTTTCAATTTTTTCTGGCATTGAATTTAATTTTAAAAAATATAAAAGTGTTTCTGATTTAAATGCGGCTTTAGAAGCTGGGAAAGTTGATGTAGCATTTAACTATTATGCCTTAAATGCTGCTAATACATATAGGGCGACTGATATTATCTATAGTGATTATGTTATTTTATCAAAAGATAAGACCGTCATAATTGATACCATTAGATCATTAAATGGAACTTCTATTTATGCTTTGAAAGATACTAAAATAACTTCATATATTAAGAATAATGGTCGTTTTAATGTCCAGGAAGTTGATAAAGTTTCTTCATTAGAAGGTAAAGATTTGGTACTGCTTGATTATAATGCTTACTTATATTACGTAGATACTTATTTTAAGAACTATACAATAGCTTATAAAAATATAACAGATAATAATTATACTTATATTATTAACAAATCGTCAGATAATAACTTGTTTTACAATATTTTTAATTACTACTTATCTACTTTAAATCATGAACAATATAAAATGGTTGGATTGAACAAAGTACTTACTAAGAGTCTAAACTTAGATTTGTCATTGTTATGGTTATATGTTATATTAGTACCAATTTTTATTGTTATTATTATTTTGGTTTTAGGTAAACGCAAGAAAATTGTTAAAATGAGAACCGATATTAAGCTTAAATATATTGATCCTTTAACATCATTAAAAAATAGGTATTATTTAAATAGTAATATTGAAAAATGGGAAGAAAATAATATATACCCACAAGCTTTGGTTGTTATTAATCTTAATAATTTAAAAGACGTAAATGATGCATACGGTCATGAAGGTGGTGACCAACTTATTAAAACCGCTGCTAATATTCTTATCAATAATCAAATGGAAAAAACAGATATTGTTAGAACAGATGGCAATGAGTTTATCATTTATATGGTTGGTTATGATGAAAGTGCCGTTATTGCATATGTCCGTAAATTATATCGCTTACTAAAGGATCTCCCGTATGAATATGGTGCATCATTAGGTTATAGTATGATTGAAGATGATATTAAAACCATTGAAGATGCAATAAACGAAGCTATATTGGACATGATAACCAATAGAGAAACAAAAAGAAATAGTGAAGTTTAAGAGGCGGTTATGTTAAAACGAGTTACTAAGCTATTTAATGAGATAAAAGAAATAAATAAAAATTCAGTTATGAGTGTGTTGCCAGGTCAACTAGCTTTCTTCTTTGTTTTATCTATTCCGCCACTCATTTCATTAGTAGGAATAATTGCAGGTATGCTGTCAATATCAACATATAGTTTTATATCTTTTATCACTAGTTCGTTTCCGGCATCAACTAGCAATATTATTATCCCTATTATTGAGGGTAAAGGTTTGGATATTAGTATTATTATATTTATAATAAGTGCTTTAATAATGATATCCAATGGAACTTATGCCATTATAGTTACATCAAATGCCCTTTATAAAGTGGAAGCGGGGAATAATATTAAGAGACGAATAAAAGCTTTCTTTTTAGTTCTTATGTTGATCTTTCTTTTAGCTTTTATTATCATTGTTCCAGCTTTTGGTGATTTAATTATGTCATTGTTAAAAAACATAAATTATGTAAATAATATATATGAAGAGTTAATGTTTGTTTATAATGTTATAAAATTACCAATATCATTTATATTTATATATTTTATAATTAAGATTATATATACAATCGCGCCTGATAAAAATGTAAAGAGTAGGGATGTTACATATGGTGCGGTATTTACAACAACTTTTTGGGTTGTAGCAACTAAGATATATTCTTATTATGTAACACATATTGCTAATTATAATCTTTTTTATGGCAGTATTGCTAATCTTATAATTTTATTGTTATGGTTTTATCTTTTGTCATATATTTTTGTTTTAGGTATGGCATTAAATGCGGGTAAACATTCTTTAGAATTAAACGAGGAAAAAGGTTCATAATATTAGTGGATGTTAATACATCCATTATTGATAGACTACATCTTTTTCAAGTGGTCTTTTAATAAGACAAAGTGGTTGTGAAGACCACTTTTTATTTTGCAAAAAATTAATTTAGTGATATACTTATATTTAGACATTTATGGAGGAATCATATGAAATGGTTTATGAATAATTTTAAATCGAAATTATCAATCATAAAGAAATTTAACTATAAGCAGTATGCGAAAACCAACATATTATTCTTTACTGCTACTTTTTCATTATTAGCAAATGCCATTCTATTACGTGCTATGACAGTTGGTAATATATTAGAAATAAAACCAATGCTAGCGGATTTAGCGATTATCCTTATTTTATTATCTTTTGCTTACCTAATAAAGCCTAAAAAACAGATCGTGTATTTAACAACGGTATCTATTATTATGACGGCTATATGTGTTATTAACAGTATTTATTTTACTTATTATTCATCATTCGCATCAGTATCATTACTGAGTACGTCGTTACAAGTTGTTAGTGTTGCAGATGCTGTAACTGAAAGTATTATGCAACCTAGAGATTTTATATATGTGTGGCAACCATTAGTACTACTGTTTGTACATTTTAATTTAACGAAAAAGAATTACTACTTTGTTGTTGAAAAAATAGAAAGAGGGAAAAGAAGATTATTAGGAACGACTGTTGCAGCTGCTGTTATTATAAGTGTTTTCTCTTTCACTTTAACTTCACTAGAAATAGGAAGGCTTGTAAAACAATGGAATAGAGAATTCTTAGTTATGAAGTTTGGAATTTACGCATATCAAATAAATGATATTTTTAGAAGCTTGGAGCCTAAGATTAATGCTGCTTTTGGTTATGATGAAGCTTCGCGTAAGATAAGGACATATTATGAAGAAAACACCAATGATATGGGAAATAATAAGTATACTAATATATTTAAAGGAAAAAATATAATTTTGATTCATGCGGAAAGTATTCAACAGTTTGTTATGGATTTAAAATTTAATGGGGAAGAGGTTACTCCTAATTTAAATAGATTAGCTAAAGAAGGATTGTATTTTTCTAATTTCTATAGTCAAGTTGGTGTAGGAACTAGTAGTGATACAGAATTCACTTTAAACACCTCATTGATGCCTTCAACTAATGGGACTGTTTTTGTTAGTTATTGGGATCGGGAATATATCACGATGCCTAAATTATTGAAAGAACTAGGATACTATACTTTCAGTATGCATGGCAACAAAGGGGCGATGTGGAATCGTTTAATTATGCACAAAGAACTAGGATATGACAAATTTTATAACAAAGTTGATTATGATATAGATGAAACAATAGGTCTTGGTATTTCTGATAAATCATTCTTTAGACAGTCTATTTCAAAGATAAAAGGGGTTTCAGAAACGAATGATAAATATGCCGGTACTTTGATAACATTAAGTAATCATACGCCATTTAATGATTTAGACAAATATGGAGAATTCTCAGTTGATATGAAAATAACCGTTACTAATGATCAAGGAGAAAGAATAGAAGTAAGAACACCATATATGGAAGGCACCGATATGGGTAATTATCTCAAATCAGTTCATTACGCAGATGCCGCTTTAGGTGAATTTATAAATGGCATGAAAGCAGAAAACATGCTGACTAACACCGTTGTTGTTATTTATGGAGATCATGATGCTAGATTACCGAAGAAGAATTTTGAAAGGTTAAATAATTATAACCCAGCGACAGATGGGACACTAGATAAAGAAGATCCCCAATATAAAGCAACAGACTATTATGATTATGAACTTAATCGTAAAGTACCATTTATCATTTGGACTAATGAAAAGAAGTTATCTAAAGAAATTAAAAAAGTAATGGGAATGTATGATGTCTTGCCAACACTAGGCAATATGTTTGGGTTTAAAAGCCCATATCAACTGGGTAATGATATTTTTAGTGTTAAGGATAATGTAGTGGTTTTTCCAAATGGAAATTGGCTGACTCAAGATGTGTATTATAACAATCAGAAGCAGGAGTTTAAAATACTTAGTACTGAAGCGATAGTGTCTCAAGATTATATTGATAATTACACAAAGATTGCTGAAGAAAAGATTGATATATCAAATAGTATTATTTTATATGACTACATCAGGAAATCTAAAGAAACACAGCAGTTGTTAGAAATATATAAGAATTGAAGGGTGATTTATGAAAAAAATATTAATAACTCTTATTACAATAATTATCTTAATTATGATAGGAATTACGGTAATAAGATTCTGGCCTAAAGCTGAACAGCAAGAAGTAAAGATTATTAATAGAATTGATGAATATGGTTATATTCTTGAAGAAAATGAAACTAAGATTCATCAAAAATATTTTGAACAGTTAATTGATGTATTATCAAGTGAGGAAATTGATGAAGAGGCTTATGCTGAATTAGTAGTAAAACTATTCATCAGCGACTTCTATAACTTAGATAATAAGGTTACTAAAAATGATGTTGGAGGTATTCAATATATACACCCAGCTGCTAAAGATAATATGGTTTTAAAGGCTAAAGATACAATATACAAGTATATCGAAAACAATATAGATAATACGAGAACTGAGAAGTTGCCCATTGTCATCAGTGTTGAGATAGAAGGCGTTCAAGTAATTAAATTCAAATATGGTGA
>JAQVZV010000028.1 GCA_028708005.1 Bacilli bacterium | reverse complement strand
TATTTATGATGCTATGGTTAGGATGGCTCAAGACTTCTCGTATCGTTATCCATTAGTGGACGGGCATGGTAACTTCGGATCATTGGATGGTGATGGAGCAGCAGCTCAACGATATACCGAAGCAAGAATGTCCAAAATTACTAGTGAAATGGTAAGAGATATCAACAAGGATACCGTTGATTTTGTAGACAACTATACAGGTGAAGAAAAAGAACCGGCTATTTTGCCAAGCAGAATACCCAATATTTTGGTTAACGGAGGAACGGGTATAGCTGTAGGAATGGCAACCAATATTCCACCTCATAATTTATCCGAGGTTATTGATGGTTGTGTCGCATATATTGATAATCATGAAATATCAATATTAGAGTTGATGGATTTTATAAAGGGGCCAGATTTCCCTACAGGAGCTTCAATACTGGGGAATAGCGGCATAAAAAAAGCCTATGAAACAGGTAGAGGAATAATCGCTGTTAGAGGCAAAGCTGAAATCGAAGAACATAACAATCATCAACGGATTATTATTACCGAATTGCCTTACCAAGTAAACAAGGCTAATTTAATTTCTAAAATAGCTGACCTGGTTAGGGAAAAGGTTATTGAAGGGATTTCGGATCTTCGTGATGAATCTAACTTTAAGGGTGTTCGTATTGTCGTAGAATTAAAGAGGGATGCAAATGCTAATGTTATTTTAAACAACCTGTTCAAAAACACAATGCTCCAAACTAGTTATGGCATTATACTGTTGGCTTTAGTAGATGGCCAACCAAAAGTTTTGACATTAAAACAAATAATTGAAAAATATATTGATCATCAACGTGAAATTGTATTCAGAAGAACGAGATTTGAATTAGAGAAAGCAGAAAATCGCGCTCATATTTTGGAAGGGTTAAAGATTGCTTTAGATCATATAGACGAAATAATAAAATTATTAAAGAGCTCTAAGAATGACGAAGAGGCAAAGAATGCGCTTGTAGAAAGATTTGGATTAACGATAATTCAAGCCGAAGCGATTCTTGAAATGAAGCTAAGGAGATTGACAGGACTTGAAAGAGAAAAAGTAGAAGCCGAACTGAAAGAACTACTAGAGTTGATAATCAATCTAAAAGCTATCTTAGCAAGTGAAGAAAAAGTGCTTGCAATCGTTAGAGATGAAATGATCGAGATCAAAGAAAAGTATGGTGACAAAAGAAGGACATTGATAGATATTACATCTGCCGAATATATTGATGACGAATCACTTATACCTGTTGAGGACATAATTGTTACCCTTACTAATATGGGTTACATAAAAAGAATTCCAACAGATACTTACAAACTGCAGAACAAAGGCGGAGTTGGCGTAAAAGGAATGACAACTAATGAAGAGGACTTTGTTCAAAATCTGATAAACCTTACAACACATGATTATATTTTGTTCTTCACGAACAAAGGGAAGGTATATCGCATGAAGGGATACACAATTCCTGAATTTAGCCGCCAAGCCAAAGGTTTGCCAATTGTTAACTTGTTGCCCATTGAAAGGGACGAGGTGGTTAACTCGATGCTGTCCGTGTCGGAAGACGAAAAGGATTCAAAGTTGCTATTTGCAACCAAAGGTGGTTTTGTTAAACGCGTAGAAATGTCTGAGTTCAACAATATCAGAGCTAACGGCAAAATCGCAATCACCTTGAAAGAAGATGACGAACTCATTGGAGTGCGCAAAACTAACGGATCAAATGAGATAGTATTAGCGTCTTCATTAGGTCGAATGGTAAGATTTGAAGAAAAAGAAGTAAGAACTATGGGGAGGACCGCTTCTGGCGTAAGAGGCATTAATCTAGATTCCGCTTCATGTGTTGGCGTAGAAATCGCCGAAGACGATAAGAAGGTGCTAGTTGTTACCGAAAATGGTTATGGCAAAAGAACATCGATGGAAGAATATAGAATTACACACAGAGGGAGCAAAGGAGTTAAAACCCTTAATACAACGGAGAAAAACGGTAATATAGTGTCGTTTAAGATTGTAGACGACACGCAAGACTTAATAATTATCACCGATAGTGGCATGTTAATCAGAATTCCAATTGACCAAATATCTGTGATGAGCAGAGTAACTCAAGGTGTCAGATTAATAACATTAAAAGATGAGCAAAAAGTTACAGCTGTATTCAACGTTGATAAAGAATGTGAAGAAGGTGAATAATCACCTTCTTTGTTTAATGTTTCACGTGAAACATTAAACAAAGAATAACATTACATTTCAAAAGCAATGTTCCACGTGAAACATAGGTGCGAGGAAAATATAAGTATATTAAAGACAATGTTCCACGTGAAACATAGGAAAAAGTTTGCCATTAGATAACAAATTATTTCCCGGGAAATAATTTAGAAGAAATATTGCGATTTTTTATTATATAAACTTGAACTTTAAAGACAAATAATGTATATTATTAATGACACAACAAAAATATTGGAACTAGGTCAGATTTGGAAAAAAGCAGCCTTAACAATCCCTTTTTGTGTGTGTCATTTTTTTATGTATTAGACATTGGAGGTTATATAGATGGAAGAAAAGTATATGAAAATAGCATTACAACAAGCAAGAACGGCGTTTAATAATGGCGATGTCCCAGTGGGGGCTGTTATAATTAAAAATGGGGAGATAATATCGCGAGCATATAACCGTAGAGAAAGAGATCAAGATGCTACCGCACATGCAGAAATTATTGCTATAAAAAAAGCGTGTCGACGTCTTAATAGTTGGCGACTTAATGATTGTGTGATGTATGTTACCTTAGAACCGTGTTCTATGTGTATGGGAGCTATTCAACAATCTAGAATATCCAAAGTGGTATATGGCACGAAAAACATTAAAGAAGCATCGGGTTTACTACAAGTTGAATATAATAATTTATTTGAGGATGAAAGCGCTCAACTTTTGCAAACGTTCTTTCAAAACCGAAGAAACTAGCAAAAGTTATTCAATAATGACGTTTAAAATGATATAATAAATATAGCATTTAAAAGAAGGTGATTGTGTGGCGTATAAAGCTTTATATAGGAAATATAGACCTACTGATTTCGACTCGGTAGTAGGACAAGATGTTATCGTTAAAACATTAAAAAATATTATAGCAAACAACAAAGTAAGTCACGCATATCTATTTAGTGGCCCCAGAGGGACTGGCAAAACAAGCGTTGCAAAAATATTCGCCAAAACTATTAACTGCCATAATCAAACAGGCGGTATTCCTTGCGGGAAGTGCTCTATTTGCGAACAAATAGAAAGTGACCAGATTAGTGATATCATTGAAATTGACGCAGCGTCAAACAATGGCGTGGATGAAATAAGAGATTTAAAAAGTAAAATTAATCTTGTACCAACTGTCTGTAAGTATAAAGTGTATATCATAGACGAGGTTCACATGCTATCAACCGGAGCTTTTAACGCATTGTTAAAAACATTAGAAGAGCCACCTTGTCATGTTGTCTTTATTCTTGCAACTACTGAAATTCACAAACTTCCATTGACGGTTATTTCGAGGTGTCAAAACTATAATTTTAAGAAGATAACAGAAGAACAGTTAAAGAAAAGGTTAGATTATATTATCTCGAAAGAAAAAATTAAAATTGATGATGAAGCAACGTTGGAAATTGCAAGCGTATCTGATGGAGGTATGCGAGATGCAATAGGTCTATTAGAACAACTCGCGTCATTTACAAATAATAATATTACGTTGGAAGATGTAGAGTTATTAAGTGCATCGATATCAAGAAAAGAAGTTTCTGAAATTATAGAAAATATAGTGGAGGGCAATATTAGTAATATTTTTGATATGGTTAATACATTTTACCAAGAAGGAAAAGACTTTACTAAAATAGCTGCTAATATGATAATTCTCCTAAAAGATATATTGCTGTATAAGAAAGCTAAAAATTATTTTAAGGATAAAAGTTCATACGACATTAGTGTTTATAAAGGCCTCATAGATAAATTAGATGACAACAATATATATGAATTCATAAGTGAAATCAATAGCATGATCGCAAATCTGAAAATTTCTAGCAATCCTAAAATCATTTTTGAAATAACACTATTAAAATTAACAGGAAGTAAGGTAGACGTTAAGAACACAGAGTTACCGGATATCGATGGTGTAAGTGGCAAAAAAGCAGAACCGAATAATATCGAAGCGGGAGTTGCCGATAATAAAGAAAATAAACACAACGATGATAATATGGTTGACAACCAAGCATCATTTAAAAAGACTAAGGCCGATGAGGAGGAAGATAATAAAACCAAAGTAAGCGAATTTGATCCAATTCCTTTCATAAAGATGCCGCTTTATAAAAAAAATTTAATAAATAATACTTTGGCAACAGCAAAGAAACAATTGTTAACCGAATTAAATAAAAAACGTAACCAATTGCAAACCTTTTTAATAAATAAAGACTTCAAACAAGCGGCAACTGTTTTGTTAGATGGAAAAATAGTTGGGGCCTCAGACACACACATTATATATATATATCCATATGAAGCAATAGTGGAAAAGGCTGACGATATGACAGAAGACATCGAGGCATTAATAAAAAATATTACAAATCAAAAATATAAAATCATCAATATAGCTAGTGAAGCGTGGTCTGAAATACGACCTTACTATATTAACTTAATGAAAAAACACAAGAAAATTGATATCTTACCAGAAATAGAGAATCAAAAATCAAAAAAGGTAAAACCAAAGAAGAAAAGCAAGGAAATTGAAGAGGCTATTAATATATTTGGTGAGGAATTAATAGAAATAAAGTGAGAGGAAGGTATATATGAATATACAAGCAATGATGAAGCAGGCTCAGAAATTACAACAAGATATGTTAAAAACAAAGGAGGAAATTGATTCAAAAATATTTCCCGGGAAATATTCTTTTGTTGAAGTACAGGTAAATGGCAAGAAAGAACTATTAAAAGTAACGATAGATAAAGAAATAAAGTTAGACGAAGAAGATCGTGAGATGCTTGAAGATGTTATGGTGTTAGCTGTAAATGACGCTTTAAAGAAAGTTGATGCAGAACTAGAAAGCAAAATGAGTAAATATGGTTCTGGCTTAGCAGGATTGATGTGATTTATGGTTTATCCTAAAAGTTTGAATAATTTGATTAATAGTTTAAAAATTTTACCTGGCGTTGGAGAAAAAACTGCTGAACGCATTGCCTTGGCTATGTTAAATTTTGACAAAGAAAAACTTGAATCTTTTGCAACTGCTATTATCGGTGTTAAAAACAAAATTAAACCATGTCCAATCTGCCACAATTTAACTGAGCAGAATATATGTGATATCTGTTCGAATGAGAATCGGCGAAAAGATATTATTTGTGTGGTTGAAGACGTTAAGAATATATTTTTATTTGAGAAAAACAGTTTGTTTAATGGTCAATATCATGTTTTAGGAGGGTTAATTTCACCCATTGATGGTACTGATCCCGATGATATAAATATTAAAACTCTATTTGATCGGGTTAATAAAGGCGATATAAAAGAAGTGATAATAGCCATTAAACCATCATTGGAGGAAGAAGCTACATCGTTATATATATCTAAAAAGTTAGAAAATAGTGGTGTCACAGTTTCAAAAATAGCTCAGGGGGTTCCTATGGGGGCTGATATGGAATATATTGATGCTATGACATTAGAAAATGCTTTATCTGATCGCAAAAAGATTTCATAAAGATAGTTGCACCTCATATACTTAACTGAGGTGGACAAATATGATAAAGATAATAATTTCTATAATTAAGCGCTTAATTTTTGGAGGATTCATTTTATATTCATATAATTTGTTGGCTTCTCCTTTAAATTTGCTTATACCAATTAATTTATTTACATTGGGTTTGATAAGTATCTTTGGGATTTCTGCTCTTCCATTTGTGGCTTTAATTTTAATTATTGTATATTAAAGGGAGGTATATATGCTTGAGGATTATGCAAAGGGACAACCTATCGCATACAACATTATCAAGAATGCAATTGTCAAGAATACAGTTGCTCACGCATATTTGTTTACAGCCGATAATGTAAAAGAAGCGACTGCTTTTGCTTTGTGTTTTGCAAAGTCACTATTGTGCCCTACCAATAACGTTGATTATAATAACTGTGGTAATTGTTCCATTTGTCATCGAATTAATAATAATAACTTCCCTGAATTAATAGTAATTGAGTCTGAAAATTTATGGATAAAAAAGGATGAGTTATTAAGTTTGAAAGAAGAATTGGGGATGAAACCATTAGAGGGTAACAAAAGGGTATATATAATTAGTGAGGTTGATAAATTAAATGCTCATGCTGCTAATAGTATCTTGAAGTTCATCGAAGAACCCGAACCTAATATCATCGCTATACTCACAACGAGCGAGATTAATAAAGTTTTACCAACTATAGTATCAAGGTGCCAATTAGTATCGTTAAGGGTCAATAATTTTATTGATGTTGAAAATGCAAAACTCGAAAATCAACCTAATAAAGCTCTAATAAAGATTGGTCAATTATATTGTAAACGTCAAGACGATTTGAATAATTTTATAGGAGAAGCGAAAAATGCCGAAAAACTAGATGCTGTTGTAGCGTTTATAAAAAAATATGAAGAAGTAGGTTTAGACGTCTTATTAGATATTAAAAGAATGTGGACTGACTATTTTCTTGAGAAAGAAGAGTATGCGTGGGCTTTTGATATAATGATACTATTCTATAAGGATGTATTGAATCGCATATATAACAAGCGTCTAGAAGTGTTTGACTATTATAATGATGCGGTAAAATCAGTGGCTAATTTAAACGATTCTGATAAGATTATTTTCAAACTTCAAAAAATAATTTTAGCTAAAGAAAAAATACGATATAATATCAATTTGAATATGTTAATGGACAAGTTGTTAATCGAAATGGAAAGTAGGGAATGTATATGTTAGATGTAGTTGGTGTTGAATTTGAGCCTAATGGTCGTATATATTATTTTTCGCCAGCTGGTTTTAATTTAGAATATGATATAAACGTTATTGTTGAAACAGAACGTGGCCTGCAGTATGGTAAAGTCGTTATACCAAATACAAAAATGAAAAAAAACAATTTGAACATGCCACTTAAAAGCGTAACAAGAATAGCTACTAAAGAAGATGACAATATTAACAAAAAGAACTTAAAAGACAATACAAAAGCCTTTGAAGATTGTAGAAAGTTAATTAATAAACATAAATTAGATATGAATTTGATTGATGCTAGTTTTACTTTCGATCGTAAACAACTGTTATTTCATTTTACAGCTGATGCAAGGGTTGATTTTAGGGAACTTGCAAAAGATTTAGCAGCTATACATAGAACAAGAATTGAATTAAGGCAAATAGGGATTAGAGATAAAGCCAGATCTGTAGGGGGTATTGGTCCTTGTGGAAGGGCTTTATGTTGTACGAGCTTTTTATATGATTTTGACAGTGTTTCAATCAGTATGGCTAAAAATCAAAATATTGCTTTAAATCCCAATAAGATAAATGGAGCGTGCGGGAGACTTTTATGTTGTTTAACATATGAAAACGACATTTATTTGGCAGCTAAAAAGGGATTGCCTGAAATAGGGCATATAGTAAAAACAAAAGAGGGAATGGGGAAAGTTATATCTATAGATCCGCTAGCAGGATCGTATCAAGTGGAAATAGAAAACGTAGGTATAGTTCTGATAGCAAAAGAAAATGGAAGTAATTAATTATTTATTAGGATACAAAGATTTAAAGATAGTTCAAAATACAGAATACTTTAATTTTTCCTTGGACTCTGTTCTGCTTGCAAATTTTGTAACTATTCGCTCTAATACAAATAAAATCATGGATTTAGGGACGGGGAATGCCCCTATACCACTTATATTGTCAACTAAAACTAAGGCGCAGATATATGGTGTTGAGATACAAGACGCTATATATAAATTGGCTTTGAAAACGATATCAATCAATAGGATGGAAGAAAAAATTAAATTATTGAATGAAGATATAAAAACCATTGATAAGTTATTTGAAACTGACAGTTTTGATATTATTACGTCTAATCCGCCATACTTCAAAATCACAGGTGGTAGTCTTGTTAATAATAGTAATCATAAAACAATAGCTAGACATGAGGTTTTAATGACAATCGATGATGTTTTAGGTGTTTCTAGGAAGCTGTTAAAGAATAATGGTATACTGGGATTGGTTCATCGTCCCGAAAGATTACTTGAAATTCTAACAAAAATGAAAAAGTATAATATCGAGCCTAAGAGAATTCGTTTTGTATATCCTAAAGTTGGAATGAATTGTAATATGATTCTGATCGAAGGATCTAAAAATGGGAAAGAAGGATTAAAAATAATGCCCCCATTATTTGTTCATGATAAAGATGGAAAATATACAACTGAAGTAGAGGAAATGTTTGGAGCGTGATAATATGAGTCAGAAGAGTTATAATAATACCCCTACACTATATTTGGTCCCAACTCCAATTGGTAATTTAGATGACATAACTTTTCGAGCAATCAACACTTTAAAAGAGGTTGAAGTGATTTTTAGTGAAGATACAAGAGAAACGCTAAATTTAATGAGGCATTTCGAAATCAAAAAAAAGG
>JAQVZV010000027.1 GCA_028708005.1 Bacilli bacterium | reverse complement strand
GAAAGAGTATATTTTTACCGCAAGAGATCATATTTATATCATTGATTTGCAAAAACAAGCTAGGAAAATAGAGGAGGCTTATAAAGCTTTATATGATATCGCTAAAGATGGCGGTAAAGTTTTATTTGTAGGAACCAAAAAGCAAGCACAAGAAGCATCAAAAGAAGAAGCTATGCGTTCTAATATGTATTATGTAATAGAACGTTGGTTAGGTGGTACTTTAACTAATTTCAAAACAATTAGAAGAAGAGTAGGAAGATTAAATCAAATAGAAACTATGGAAAAAGATGGTATCTTTGATCTTTTACCTAAAAAAGAAGTTATTAGGATAAAGAAAGAATATGAAAAGTTAGATAAATATTTATCGGGTATTAGGGAAATGAAACAATTACCAGATGCTTTGATTATTATTGATCCACGTAAGGAAATTAATGCTATTAGAGAAGCAAGAAAGTTAAAGATTCCTGTATTTGGTGTTGTTGATACCAATTGTGATCCTGATGATGTTGATTATGTTATTCCTGCTAATGATGACGCTATTAGAGCTGTAAAATTAGTATTAGGTGTTTTAAATAATGCTATTATTGAAGCTAATGGTGGAGAATTAATTGACTTCTTAATTGAAGAAGATAAGGTAAAAAACAGTGCTAAAGCTACTAATGTATCTGTAGCAAAAGCTGAAAAAGAAGTTAAAGAAGAAATAGTTGAAGAAGAACCTAAAAAGGAAGTAAAAGAAGAAGTTAATAAAGCTGTTGTTAAAAAAGTAAAAGAAGAAAATGTAGAAATAAAAGAAGAAGTAAAAGAAGAAAAGCCTAAAAAAGTAACTGCTACAAAAGCAACTAAAAAGGAAAAAGAAGATTTATCTAAATTTACTGTTGCTGAATTAAAAGAAAAAGCCAAAGCAGCAGGTATTGTAGGATATTCAAAATTAAAAAAAGACGAACTTATTAAAGTTTTACAATAAAGGAGATGACATTTATGATTACAGCAAGTATGGTAAAGGAACTTAGAGAACTAACGGGTGCTGGAATGATGGATTGCAAAAAGGCCTTAGAAGCTACCAATGGTAACAAGGAACAAGCAATTGACTGGTTAAGGGAAAATGGTCTTTCTAAAGCAGCTAAAAAAGCAAGCCGTATAGCAGCTGAAGGTTTAGCTTATATTCAACTTGATGGTAATAAGGCATCTATTGTAGAAGTTAATTCAGAAACTGATTTCGTTGCTAAAAATGAAGAGTTTGTATCTTTAGTTCATCTTATTGCTAAAGGTATTATTGATAATGATGTGAAAGATGTAGAAGAAGCATTGACTATTAAAGTTGAAGGTTCTTCAATTAGTGATCTTATTGCTAATAAAACAGCTAAGATTGGTGAAAAACTCTCATTTAGACGTTTTGCTAAGTTAACAAAAACAGATAATCAAGTATTTGGAAGTTATATTCACATGGGTGGTAAAATAGCTTCATTAGTTTTGATAGAAGGAGCTAATGAAGAAGCTGCCAAAGATGTTGCAATGCATGTAGCAGCTATGAGACCTCTTTATCTTAATCGTGATGAAGTTCCAAGTGATGTTATAGAAAAAGAAAAAGAAATTATTAAAGAACAAGCTATTAATGAAGGTAAACCAGCCGAAATAGCAGAGAAGATGGTTGCCGGTCGTATTGTTAAATTTTTCAAAGAATATTGCTTAGAAGAACAAGAATTTGTAAAAGATAGTGATATGACAGTAGGAGCTTATATTAAAGCTCATAACGGAACTATCAAGGCTATGTATCGCTTTGAAGTGGGCGAAGGCATGGAAAAGAGAGAAGATAATTTTGCAGAAGAGGTAAACAATCAATTAAAAAAATAGGTGGTAGTATGAAGAAATCATTATATGTAGTTTTGGGCATCCTATTTCTTACTGGTTGTTCAATAACTCCAATTGAAGATTATAAAAACAGTGGTAAAAGATTCAGCGAAGAATACACTAATATTGGTATAAATGAAGATAATCCTATGGTATATAAGACAGATAAGGAAATAATCGATATTTTAAAATCAGGAACTGGCATTATTTACTTTGGTTTTCCAGAGTCACCTTGGTGCCAACAAGCTGTGCCAATTTTAATCGAAGTCGCCAAAGAAATGAGCATAGGTGAAGTATATTATTTCAATCCTAGAAGAATAAGAGAAAATAATACTGATACTTATAATCAAATTGTTGAACTATTAGGCGATAATCTTATTGTAGATGAAGTTGGAGAAAACAGATTATATGTTCCAGATGTATACTTTGTTTCAAATGGGAATATTATTGGTCATAATTTTAAGACAGTAAATAGTCAATTAGATCCATATGAATGTCCTTTGACAGAAACACAGATAACAGAATTAAAAACGATATACAAAGGATTAATTAGTCAAATATATAATATCGAATGCGATTGTTAAGGACTTTTTAGTCCTTTTATAGTATAATTATAATTGAAAGGATGTTGAATTTTATGGATAATGTTATGACGCAGGCTGTTGAAAAGCTGGATAAAGCAATTGAAACAATGGAAAAAAGGTTTATAAATGTTAGAGCTGGTCGTGCTAATGCATCTATTTTAGATGGGGTTAAAGTATCATATTATGGTGTTGATACACCTTTAATTCAGCTAGCAACTATTTCTATTCCGGAAGCTCGTGTTATATCAATTAAGCCTTTTGATCGCAGTTGCATCAGCAGTATTGAAAAAGCCATTTTTGAAGCTGATTTGGGTTTAACACCTAATAACAATGGTGAAACAATTACGCTTAATTTCCCGGCCTTAACCGAAGAGAGACGCATTGAATATGTTAAACAAGTAAAATCCATGGCTGAAGAAGCGCGCATTGCTATTCGTAATATTAGACAAGATACTAATAACGCTATTAAAAAATTAGGGTTGTCAGAAGATGAAGAAACACGTGGCATAAAAGAAGTACAAGTACTAATTGATAATTATAATAAGAAAATAGATGACAAGTTAAAAACAAAAGAACAAGAATTAATGATTATATAAAATAAATTATTAGTAGACATAATATGTCTGCTTTTTTTATAATTATTTCAATTTTATGGATTAATCTCCCAAACTATTTATATCTTTATAAGTACATGTTATAATAAGATTGTATGTAATTAGATAGTGGAGGTTTTTATTTTGGCATATGATATTATAATTGTTGGCGCAGGTCCTGCTGGTATTTTTACCGCTTTGGAACTAACCAATTTAAACAAAGAAGCAAAAATTCTCATTATTGATAAAGGTAAAAATATTGAAAAAAGAGTATGTCCTGCTAGGCTTACTAATAAATGTGTTAAATGTAATCCTTGTAATATTGTAGCAGGATGGTCTGGAGCAGGGGCTTTTTCTGATGGAAAATTATCATTAAGTCCCGATGTTGGCGGATGGTTATTAAATTATTATGATAGAGATGAAGCACAATCACTTATAGATTATTGTGATCAAATATATCTGTCTTTTGGCGCTGATAATAAAGTGTATGGATTAGATAGTGATAAGATTGCAAATATTAAAAGTGAAGCTAGTAAGTATAACATTAAATTAATAGAATGTCCTTTTAGACACCTTGGAACAGAGCTAGCTTATGAAGTGTTAAAAAGTATGTATTATCACCTTATAAATAATACCAAAACAACTGTTATGACAGAAACCGAAGTTTTAAGAGTCAATACAAGTAATGATAACACATCAGGAGTCATTGTTAAAAACAAAGACGGTGAACAAGAAATAAAAGGTAAGTATGTTGTTGTTGCACCAGGTCGTGGTGGCGCTTCATGGTTTTCTGATGAAGCTAAGAGACTGGGCATAAATGTAACAAATAATACTATCGATATCGGAGTTAGAGTTGAAGTCCCTAATTCTGTTATGGAACATTTAACAGAGCATCTTTATGAGGCTAAATTGGTTTATTATTCTGATACATTTGATAATATGGTAAGAACTTTCTGCATGAATCCTGGTGGAGTTGTTTCTGAGGAAAAATATGATAATGGCAAAATAGCTGTTGTTAATGGACACAGCTATGCTGATAAAAAGCGTCATACTAATAACACTAATTTTGCATTACTAGTTTCAACTAATTTTACAGAGCCTTTTAAAGAACCTATTAATTATGGTAAATATATCGCATCCCTTGGTAACATGTTAACAGGTGGCGGTATTATGGTTCAAAGACTTGAAGATTTATTAAATGGTAGAAGAACTGATGTTTCAAGATTAGCTAAATCAGTGACCGAACCAACGCTCAAATCAGCTGTTCCAGGTGATTTAAGCTTTGCACTTCCTCATCGTCATTTAATGTCTATTATTGAAGCATTAAGAGCATTTGATAATATTGCGCCTGGTTTATATAGTAAAGGAACTTTATTATACGGTATTGAAGTTAAGTTTTATTCAGCTAAAATAGCTACAAATAATCATTTTGAAACAGAGATCAATAATCTTTATGCTATAGGTGACGGAGCAGGTATTACTAGAGGTTTAATGCAAGCTTCAGCAACAGGAGTCGTCGTAGCTAGAAGTATTAATAATAAATTGAAATCAACAAAAAGTGATAAAAAGTCTTGACATAACATATACTAATGTATATAATCGTGATAAGACTGTGAAGAGGAAGAGTAATATTAGTACTATTTAAAGCGAGTTAGGAATGGTGTGAGCTAACAAATATAAGACTAATATGAAAAACGCCTCAGAGTCGTTTACCGAAATAACAGTAGGCTAAGCCGGATGTAAACCGTTATAATTACTAGATTTGTTAGAATCGATGAGATGGTCATTAATTAATAATATAAATGGCAATTTGGGTGGCACCGCGGAACAACAGTTTCGTCCCTATGGGATGAGGCTGTTTTTTTATATTTAAAAGTTTAAGTAAAACATAATGAAATTGTCAAATCCTATCTAAATAAATAATACTAATAAAGGAGGTGATTAGTAATGGATGACAATAATAATGATAATGATCAAAGTGATAATGTACTAATCACTAAAAATAAAAGTACAAAGTTTTTAGAAAGGAGTTAAAAAATGAAAAAGTTAAAACCTAGTTATGTAGAATCTAAAAAAGAAATAAAAATAATCAAGATACAAGATGATGCTAAAACGAAAGACATCTTCAATCCATTATTTATTGATTCAATAGGTGATATTGAGGTAGATGAATTTAGTTATCATAGTTTACTAGATTTTATTAAAGAGAAAAGTATATATGATAAATATTCTGTTTTATATTTAATTGATTTTATTAGAAAATTACCAACAATAACAAGGGATGGTATTGATAGAATTACTTCTATATATGCTACCGACATTTTTAAAGGTAAAGCTGTGTCTCAATGGATTTCACTACTTGAACAACAAGGGCTAGATGATATTAATTTTGGTAAGTTCTTATTAAAAGTAGAAAAATATTATCTAGCTTATATTGAATATTTAAAGCAGGATTTAGTTCAAGTTGATAGGTTGTTATCAGAATATCCTAAAATGTATGTTGATGATGTAAAAGAATATATGAGAAGTGATAAAATACTATTAAATAGAATTTTACCTTATATTCCGTCAATATCATTGGTTGATAAAGACATTGAACATTTAATGGAACTAGCACGTTATTATCGAATTCATTTCGATATAGGAGAATGTGGCTGTATAACAGTTCTAAAGACAGCTTCTAGTGAAGGTAAAAGTATTGATGAAACTACTTTTGATGGTGTTAGTTGGCGTTATCATGTTCGTAGTAGTGGAAGTGATAAGTATATACCATTTACATTCACTAAAGAAGATTATATTGAAAGTGTTAAGAGTACATCTTTAAGTAAGGCACCATTAAAACGCCACTCTAAGAGTTGTTGTTAATAATAGTGGTCTAAAATAAAAAACGTTAAAGAATGACAAAAGAAAAAATATTTAACTATAATTTGTTATGACAATGTTATAATAAAAATAGTGTATATAGTAATGGAGGATATAATTATGTTAATTGATGTAAAAGAGCTATATAAAGGTGATTTCTTAGGTAAAGAAATTATCTTACAAGGATGGATTAGAAGTCATCGTAAGCAAAAAGAATTTGGATTTATTGATTTTTATGACGGAACATGTTTTAAATCAGTACAAGTAATTTATGAAAGTGATATTGAAATGTTTGATGAGATTCAAAAGTTTAGAGTAGGTAGTGCTATTGCCGTTCATGGTATTGTTGTAGAATCTCCAGGGTCAGGTCAAGCATTTGAAATTAAGGCCAAGAGAATTGATCTTGAAGGTGATTCGCCTGAGGATTATCCAATTCAACCTAAAAGGCATAGTCGTGAATATCTAAGGGAAGTTGCATATTTAAGACCGCGTACTAATTTGTTTCAAGCTGTATTTAGAATTCGTAGTCTTGCAGCGCATGCTATTCATACATTTTTTCAAGATAAGGGATATATTTATTTGCATGCTCCAATAATTACAGGTAGTGATGCGGAAGGTGCTGGCGAAATGTTTCAAGTGACAGCTTTGGATATGGATCAAATTCCAAGAGATGAAAAAGGGGAAATTGATTATCGTCAAGACTTTTTTGGTAAGAAAGCATCGCTTACGGTTTCTGGACAATTACAAGGCGAAGCCTTTGCTTTAGCATTTAAACGCATATATACATTTGGACCAACTTTCAGAGCGGAAAATTCCCATACTAAGACACATGCTGCTGAGTTTTGGATGATTGAACCAGAAGTAGCATTCGCTGATTTATCAGGAATAATGGATATTGAAGAAGAATTTTTAAAATATATTATTTCATATGTATTAGAAAAAGCTAAGGACGAGTTGGCTTTCCTTGATAAATGGGTAGCGCCAGGACTTATTCAAAAATTAGAAGATGTGTTGACTTCAACGGCTGTTAGAATAACACATAAAGAAGCGATTGACATATTATTAAACGCTGATAAAAAATGGGAGATGCAACCACAACATGGTGAAGATATTGCTACCGAACATGAAAAGTATCTTACTGAAGAACATTTTAAAGCTCCTGTTTTTGTAACTGATTGGCCGAAAGATATTAAAGCATTCTATATGAGACAAAATGATGATGGCAAGACTGTCGCAGCGGTTGATTTATTAGTCCCAGGAGCTGGTGAACTAATGGGAGGATCACAACGTGAAGAAAGACTAGATGTTTTATTAAAAATAATGGAAGATAAAAATGTTTCAAAAGAAGAATTAGATTGGTATTTAAAGTTAAGAGAATATGGTGGCGTAAAACACGCTGGTTTTGGAATGGGCTTTGAACGACTCTTAATATACCTAACAGGTGTTGAAAACATAAGAGATGTTATCCCGTTCCCAAGAACCCCTAATAATTGTGAGTTTTAACGCATAAATTTCATATTATTGCCAAATATATAAGTGAGGGAGGCAATATATGAAACGAAGATTAATAATTGTTATATCATTATTAATATTATTAGTTGGCTGTACGCTTATGAATTCTACGACATCACCTAAAAGGGCAGTAGAAGATTTGTTAGGTAAATATCAATCATTGGACAATAAAGTCATAGAACAATTAGATGATGTTATTGCAGGTGAAACCTTAACAGCTACTCAGAAGGATGATTATAAAGCACTAATTCGCAAGCAATATCAAAACTTGACTTATACTATAAAAGATGAACTTATTGATGGTGATACAGCAGTAGTAACCACTGAGATAGAAGTTTTTGATTTTGCCAAAGCAAATAAAGAAACGGATCTTTATGTATCTACTAATAAAGATGAATTTTTAGATGATAATGATGTAATGTCTGATGTTTTATATCAAGATTATAAAATTAAAAAATTAAAAGATGTTACTGATAGAATTAAATATACTTTAGATTTAGAGCTTACAAAGACCGATAACAAATGGAAAGTAAACGATCTAAATAATGTAGAAAGACAAAAAATCCATGGATTATATAGTTTATAAAGAGGACTAATATGTCCTCTTTTTTCATATCATTTTACTGGTGATATAGATGAGAAGGCTAGTTATATGGTGTTTAAGTTTGCTTGTATTTGTTATTCCGGCACAAGCGATAACAACAAGTGGTGATGGTGTTATTTTAATGGATCAAGATTCAGGGCGTATTTTGTATAATCAAAATATCCATAAGGAAAAATTAATAGCAAGTACAACTAAGATAATGACGGCCATTTTAGCAATTGAATCTAATCAATTAGACGATATAGTAACAATTGATGATAGTATTTTAAAGGCCTATGGATCATGTGTATACATTGAAATTGGTGAAGAAATTACACTTAGAGACTTAGTATATGGCTTAATGCTGCGTAGTGGAAATGATGCTGCGTTAGCCATTGCTAATTACTTGGGTGGTTTAGATTATTTTGTTGATAAAATGAATCAGAAAGCTATAGGCATTGGTATGAATCAAACTAATTTTATAAATCCTCATGGTCTTTATGATTTTTTTTTCAACAAGACGACGGCATACGAGATGGCTATACTGACTAAATATGCAAATCAATATGACGAATATAAAAATATTGTTAGTACTAAAAAACATATCGTAAAAACAAATTATAAGACTTATGTTTGGTTAAATAAAAACAAATTACTTAGT
>JAQVZV010000026.1 GCA_028708005.1 Bacilli bacterium | reverse complement strand
AAAACATGTATAATTTATGTATGGAAGTGATTATATGAGATTCGTATTAGTTTGTAGTGCATATATGATATTATTTTTTTCAATCTATAAGTTAACATTTTGGTTAAAGGGTAGAAAAAAGAAAAATGATTTAAATAAGTTAATGGAGGTTCATTTTCTCCAACATTATTTTAAAGTTGATGTTAAAAGAATAGGATTAAATAAACTACTTAATATTATAGCGCTGAGTAATGCATTTATTTTTACGGTAGTATTGATAAGCACTTCACTTATTACTAATTATATAATACGTTTATTAGTAATGTTTGTTATATTAATGCCTCTTATTTATGTTGTTTATTATGGCATTAGTAAATATTTAGAAAAGGAGAGGAAGTAGGACAATGTATGATTTTAAAAAGATAGAGTCTAAATGGCAACAATATTGGGAAGAAAATAATGTATTTAAAGCATATAATAACAGTCATAAACCCAAATATTATGTATTGATAGAATTCCCTTATCCATCAGGTATAGGTTTACACATAGGGCATCCAAGAAGTTATACTGCTCTTGATTCTATTGCGCGTAAAAGAAGAATGGAAGGCTATAATGTTTTATTTCCTATGGGTTGGGATGCTTTTGGATTACCTGCTGAAAATTATGCTATTAAGAACCATGTCCATCCTAAAGATGCTGTTAAGGAAAATGTTAAGATTTTTAAAAACCAATGTCAAAGATTAGGTATATCGTTTGATTGGGATCGTGAGTTTTCAACAACTGATCCGGAATATTATAAATGGACACAATGGCAATTTTTAAAGTTTTATGAGTATGGTCTTGCGTATAAGGCTAAGAAGGCTATAAATTGGTGTACTTCTTGTAAAGTGGGATTATCAAATGAAGATGTTGAACATGGTCGTTGTGAACGCTGTGGTGGTGAAGTTGTTCAAAAAGAAAAAGACCAATGGCTTCTTAAAATGAGTGCTTATGCTGATAAGTTAATTGATGGTTTAGATGACACAGACTTTATCGAACGTGTTAAAACGGCACAAGTTAATTGGATAGGGAAAAGTGAAGGGACCGAAATAGATTTTAAAGTGGCTGATAGTGATGAAATACTTAAAGTTTATACTACCAGACCTGATACTATTTATGGCGCTACTTTTATGGTTATTTCTCCAGAACATCCTATTATTGAAGTATTAAAAGATAAACTTAAAAATTATGCTGATATCAAAACTTATCAAATGGCAGCATCTAAAAAATCGGAGTTTGAAAGAGTAGAACTATCAAAAGAAAAAACGGGTGTTAAATTAGATGGTGTCTATGCTGTTAATCCGGTTAATGATTCAAAGATAGAAGTTTGGACATCTGATTATGTTATGATGGGATATGGAACAGGTGCAATTATGGCTGTTCCCGCTCATGATGAAAGAGATTATGAATTTGCTACAAAATTTGATATTCCTATCATTCCTGTTATTCAAAAAATAACGGGCAATAAAGCGACTAATGAAAGTTTTAAGAAAAGTATTGTAGCATTAGTTTATAATCCAAAAACTGATAAATACTTAACTCTTGATTGGAAAGATAAAGGGGGCCGTTTATTAATAGGGGGAACTATTCATGATAATGAAGATCCTATTGATTGTGCCAGAAGAGAAATTGTAGAAGAAACAAATTATGTAGATTTAAAATATATTAGATCAACTTTCCCAATTAATCATCATTATTATGCTTTTAATAAGGATAAGTATTTTGAAATAGAAGCTGTTGGTATCTATTTTGAATTACTAAGCGATAAAAAAGAAGATGGTCATCTTGATGATGATGAGGTAAATTGCTTTGATGTAGAGTGGGTTTCAAAAGAAGTTGTTGAGAAACATATAAAAGATGAACTACATAAAACTGTTTTTGAAGATTTAACAAATCCCAAAGCTTATACTGGTGAAGGTAAAATGATTAATTCAGATATCTTAAATGGTATAGATAATAAAGAAGAAGCGATTGATAAAATACTTAATTATATAGAGTCAAAAAACATAGGGAAAAGAATGACCAATTATCGTTTACAAGATTGGGTTTTCTCAAGACAAAGATTTTGGGGTGAACCAATTCCAATGATTTATTGTGATAAGTGTGGATGGGTTCCTGTACCAGAAAAAGACTTACCAGTTCTTCTTCCAGATATTGCTCAATATGAACCGACTGATAATGGTGAAAGTCCACTTGCTAATATGCCTGAGTGGTTTACTGTTGAGTGCCCTAAATGTGGCGCTAAGGCACGCCGTGAGACCGATACAATGCCAAATTGGGCAGGCTCTTCGTGGTATTGGTTAAGATATATGGATCCGCATAATGATAAAGAATTTGCGAGCCAAGAGGCTTTGAAATATTGGGGTATGGTTGATTGGTATAATGGTGGAATGGAACATGCAACAAGACATTTACTTTATGCAAGATTTTGGCATCGCTTTTTATATGACATTGGATTAGTCCCAACCCCAGAACCTTTTTCAAAGCGTACAGCTCATGGTATGATTTTGGGTGAAGATGGATCTAAAATTAGTAAATCAAAGGGTAATGGTATTGATCCAATTGATATCGTAGAAGAATATGGTGCTGATGCATTGAGAACATATGAGATGTTTATTGGTGATTATGAATTAGATACTGCTTGGAGCATGAATGGTTTAAAGGGATGTAACGATTTCTAGATAGACTATGGAGAATTCAAGAAAAAGTAATTGATAAAAACAATTATTCAAAAGAATTAGAAACAATTATTCATAAGACGATTAAAAAAGTTACTAATGACTTAGAAAACTTAAAATTTAATACTGCTATTTCAGCTTTAATGACATTATTAAATGAATATGAAAATAGTTTTCATATAACTAAAGCTGATTTAGAAATATTACTTATTTTACTTAACCCTATCGCACCACACATAACAGAAGAAATAAATGAATTGCAGAAATTTGACAAACCAATTTGTCAAAAACCATGGCCAATCTATGATGAATCTAAAACAATCAATGAAGAATATGAATTGGTTATTCAAGTTAATGGTAAGGTGCGTGGTCGTGAAATGGTCTCTAGCAATATTAGTGAAGACGAAATGAAAGATATAGCTTTAACAAATGAAAGTGTTTCTAGATATTTAGAAGGCAATAAAATTATCAAAATAATTACAGTACCAAATAAATTAGTAAATATTGTTGTTAAGTAGGGTGATTTAATGAAACGTTGGATTTTGATTGGTTGTTGTGTATTGCTTGTTAGTTGTACTAATATTTATAATGATCAACTAAGTTTATACAATCAATATGTTGATGAAATTACTAGTTATAATGAAATGAATACTGATACAAATTTACCTTTTGATATTAAAGTATATTTTGAAAAAGTTATTGATGATGAAATAACTTATAGAATTATTGTAGATAATCCAAAAGAAGAAATGAAAAATATTAAAGCTATTGCGATACATGATTATCCAACAACCGATGTTTTTCCAACGTCAGGTGTTTTTGAAAAGCCATTGCATATGTCACCTGATATTGTCAATGTGAATGACAACTATGTAAAGGGATTTATTTTGATTGGTTATATTGATTTCAACAACGAATTAGAAGATTTTGATGGTACTGTTAAAGTCTTGATTCAATATGACGATGTAGATGGCAATTTAAAAAAGGTGTATTATCAATATCATAAATAGACAAAAGATTTCTATTTATTAAGCTATCATTCTTATGGGTGATAGTGATGAAAGTTAAAATTTTTGATGAAAATCACGAGAAGGATTTAGAAAAAGAAGTAAATGATTTTCTTGCTACTCTTGATGGCGAAGTCATCGATATGAAATATCAAGTAAGTGTTAGTGTTTTTGCTGAGGAACAAATTTATTGTTTTTCAGTAATGATAATTTATCAGTAATACAGGAGGGTTTTATGTTTGGAAAAATTAATTATATAGATGAAATAAGAAGGCTTTCGACAGCAATTGAATGTATGGATGAAGAAGATGCTCAAAGAAAGCAATGTAAAGTATTGTTAAATAAACTTGAGAAGATAGCGAAACAAATGGCAGCATATATTGCTGGTGATTGGGATGCAGAACTTATTGAACACCTAAAGTATAGTAATGCTCTTAATTTAGAAGAAGGCAATTATCAAGCTTATTTAGCAGGCACAAAGGAGTTGCTATGGAGAGAACAAATAATGCTTATATGTTCTAGTCAAACGTTAGACGAGAAAACATATTTCATGCGGGAGTATTATAAAGATAATGTGGGGAGCTTAAAAGTACGTTAAGTACTTTTTTTAATGCATTTTTATTATTATTTAATCCATAATATAACTGGTGATAAAAATGGATAAAAAAAGGTATAGTGATTTAGTTAATAAACATATGCCTAAAGAAAATAAAATTTATAATGTTATGAAGGCGTTTATTGTGGGTGGTGGTATCGGAGTATTAGGTCAATTCTTAATAGATATTTATGTTCATACATTAGATATTCCTAAAAACGAAGCTAATTCATATATGATTATAACTTTAATATTTATAGCTGCTTTATTTACGGCGATAGGATTCTTTGATAACTTTGTTGCTTGGGCTAAAGCTGGATTAATAATTCCTATAACTGGTTTTGCGCATGCGATGTCAAGTGCGGCTATTGAATATCGTAAAGAAGGATTAATAATGGGAATTGGTTCTAATATTTTCAAAATAGCAGGTAGTGTTATCTTGTATGGAGTTGTCTCAGCTTATGTTTTTGGTATTATTCGCTTTGTGATTTTTGGAGGTTAAATTATGACTATAAAGTTTAATAATGTTTATGTGAATGGAACTAGTACAGTAGTGGGACCATATGAAACCAATGGTCCATTAAGCAATTACTTTGATAAGAGCTATAGCGATTTATATATGGGGGCCAAAACATGGGAACAGGCCGAAATGAAGATTTTAGGTGATAGTGTCGATATATTGCTAGGCAAGATAAAACTGTTAAAGGATAATATAGATTTATTTATATCAGGTGATTTATTAAATCAGGTAACCGCTTCCAATTATACATCAGCTTATTTGAAAATACCTTTTTTAGGAATTTATAGTGCTTGTGCTAATTCGGCAGAGGGTATTATTATAGGATCATCACTCTTATCTAATAATCAAATAAAAAATTGTATTTGTTCTGTTAGTTCTCATAATGCTGGCGCGGAGAAACAATTTCGTAATCCTACTGAATATGGAGCTCCTAAGCCTAAACGATCTACTTTTACTTGTACAGGAGCTGCTAGTATATACTTATCAAGCAAAAAAAGTAATATCAAAGTTGAGAGTGGAACTATCGGTAAAACCATTGATCCTAATATCAAGGATGTTTATAACATGGGGGCTATTATGGCACCGGCAGCAGCTGATACGATTTATCAACATCTAAAAGATTTAAAACGAGAACCCCATTATTATGATTTGATTTTAACGGGAGATCTTGGTATATACGGAAAAAGAATATTAATTGATTATATGAAAACCGAGTATGGATATGATATTAGTTATAATTGTGATGACTGTGGTGTTATGCTTTATGATATAAATAGTCAACCAGTATTTGCAGGCGCAAGTGGTCCCGCTTCAAGTGCTTTGGTAACGTATTCCTATATTATAAATAAAATGCAAAAGGGTGATTTGTCTCGTGTTTTATTAGTTGCAACAGGAGCTTTAATGTCCCAGACGACAGTTAATCAAAAAATGAATATTCCATCTATTGCACACGCTATTAGTTTGGAGGTGGTCGAATGATTTATGTTAAATCTTTTATCTTTGCAGGTGTTGTTTGCGCAATTGGTCAAATAATTCTCGATAACACAAAATTAACTAATGGCCATATTACATCTTTATTCGTTGTAATAGGAGCAGCTTTAGATATTTTTTCTATCTATGATAAATTAGTTATTTGGGCAGGTGGAGGAGCATTGGTCCCAATTACTAGTTTCGGTCATCTATTAATGCATGGAGCTTTAGAAAAAGCAAATCAATATAGCATTCTGGGTCTTAGTATGGGAATGTTTGATCTAACAGCAACAGGTATTATTTCAGCAATTGTAATATCCTTCTTCTTAGCCTTAATCTTCAAGCCAAAGCATTAACATGTTAAAGCCTAAATAGGAAATATTGATATAATTTAGAATCTGGAAACAAAATATATATGAATTAGAAATTAAGAAACCTTTTTAAGGTTTTTTTACTTTGTCGTAAACATAAAGATTAACAATTTTAATTGAAAATCTTTATGTCTCGCGTGATACATGTTATAATTAATAGGGTTACACAATGATATTTACATTTGGGATGTGATTAAATGGAATATAAAGTAAAAATAGATGAATTTGAAGGACCGCTAGATTTATTATTACACTTAATAAAAGAAGCCAATATAGATATTTACGATATCAAGATAAGTGACATAACTGAGCAATATCTAGATTATATAAAGGCTATGGAGGCATTAAATCTATCAATAGCTAGTGAATACCTTGTTATGGCGGCAGAATTAATTGAAATAAAATCAAGGTCATTACTACCATCAAAAGATGGAGATGATGTTGATGAATTTGAAGAAGACCCTAAAGAAGCATTGATTAAGAGGTTAGTTGATTATAAACATTATAAGGAGATAACGGCCACTTTTAAAGAATTAGAACAAGAACGTAATCAAATATTTACTAAGTTACCTTCAAACATTAATGAATATAGGGAGGATAATACCCCCAGAGAAACTCGCTCAATATCATTATTATTAGAAGCATTTGCAAGTTTCTTGGAACGACATGAATATCAAAAGCCATTACACACTAAAGTAACTACTAAAGAAGTCTCAGTTAGTGAACGTATTTCAAAAATAAGAAATATTTTAGCCACTAGCAAAGAAATTAATTTTGAAGCATTATTTGATGAATGGACGAGGGAATATGTGGTGGCAACTTTTTTAGCAATTTTGCAAATGGCTAAAGAACAAGAAATTACAATTGAGCAAAATGATAGTTTTGATCATATTTATATTAAATTAAGAGGACGTGCATAAAATGAATTTAAAAGCGATATTGGAAGGTCTGTTATTTGTGGTAGGGGAAGATGGGCTTACTTTAGAACAAATAACGGACATTATGGATATAGATGAAAAACAGGCAAAGGAAGTTTTAATGGAGTTGCGAAATGATTATGAAAGTGAAGTTCGTGGTGTTAGAATAAACTTTTTGGGCAACACTTTTAAACTCACTACAAAATCAGAGCATAAAGACTATTATCAGAAGTTAATTGAGAACCCACAAAACGACAATTTATCCCAATCGGCTCTTGAAATTCTTGCTATTGTAGTGTATAATGAGCCTATAACTAGAGTTCAAGTAGATGCTATAAGAGGTGTTAATAGTTCTCAGATGATGAGAAAATTAGTAGCCAAAGGTTTTTTGAAAGAAGTAGGTCGTTCTGATATGCCAGGGAGACCAATTATTTACAAAACAACAAATGAATTTTTAGATTATTTTGGTCTAGCATCAAAAGATGAACTACCAAAGTTAGATTTCTTAAAAAGTGATGATACACTTGAAGAAATGGATTTATTTTCATCTAGGTATAAAGAGGAATAATTCTCTTTTACATATGCCAGTGTGGTGGAATTGGTAGACGCGCCAGACTCAAAATCTGGTGATGGCAACATCATGTCGGTTCAAGTCCGACCACTGGCACCAAATAAAAATAAAGAAGGAGGATATTCATGAAGAAATTAAGCATTATTGTTCTTACATTTGCAGTTTTCTTATTAGCGGGTTGTGGTGGTATTGATTATTCTAAGTTGGAAAAGGATTTAGGAGATGCGGCAACAAAGTACTATGAAGATAATATCAAAGGATATATAACTGGTATAAATACTCATAAAGTTACAATTGCCGCTTTAGAAGAAGCTAAGATGGATGTTTCTAAATATATTGATGCAAAGTGTAATAAAGAAGATTCTTATGTTTTAATTAAGTTGGAATTAGATGATGAAGGTAAGCAAAAGGGAGAACATGAGACAGAAGTTCATCTAACATGTGACAAATATACAACCCCAGCAAAATAATAATTAAAATAAGCCATTATCTATTGCCAAAATGATATATATTTGGTATATTAATGATGCTTATTTTTAATGGCGATGTAGCTCAGCTGGCTAGAGCGATCGGTTCATACCCGATAGGTCGGGGGTTCGATCCCCTCCGTCGCTACCAAATAATAATTATTCTATTGAATAAGTATAATAAACTAAGTAGTTAAATAATACTTAGTTTTTTGTATAATACATTAATTAATGGTATATTATTTTAAGCAAATAATAAAGACAAAATGCTTCCGTCTAAAGAATAGTTGATTGAAGCAGATGAGAAAACTAATATTATGTAAAATATAGGGGACTTTTTTAAGAGCCTATATAATATTATATTAGGAGCTTGTAGGAAGGATGATTTTAATGTACTTAGTACTAACGAATATAAAGAAAGACTATAAATATGGTAAAGAGAAACAAAAAGTATTACGAGGTATTAACTTATCATTTGAACGTGGTGAATTTGTTTCCATTTTAGGTGAATCAGGTTGCGGCAAATCTACGTTAATGAATATCATTGGTGGAATGGATTCGGATTATGATGGGGATGTTATTGTAAATGGT
>JAQVZV010000025.1 GCA_028708005.1 Bacilli bacterium | reverse complement strand
TAGAGAACAATAAAGTCTTTCTTGTAACCGGTAATGCCATTGATTTGTTTGGTAAATATATCTTAAATAAAAATAATAAGAAATATAAAGCATTAGGTGTATTCCCATATACGGTTAAAGAAGAAGATTTTCGTATGATTGATGAAGCGTTATTTAAGTTTGATTTGTTAAATCTTAACATATTAGGTTTTCAAAATCAAAGTAGTGTTATAAGAGAGTTAACTCATCCGTGGTTCAATGTGATTCAGGGTGTGGGAAGTTATCCTGGTAGTTCAAAAGAAGGGATTCGTTATAAGAATTTCTATGGGACTTATTTGGTTGGCCCTATTTTAGCTAGAAATCCTAAATTATTAGAATATTTTATTAAAGAGCTAGTTAACAGTAAAGTTAATAATTTTAAGTTTAAGAAATTTGACTTAAAAATTGAAATAGCAGCTTATGATATGTTCATGAATAACTTTTATAAGGAAACGGTTTGATAAATCAATTATATTACAGTTTACACATTTTCTAATGATTACTTTTAAAAAGTAATCATTTTTGGTATAATACATATACAATGAGGTGTTTTGTGTAGTGGGAAAAGAAGGAAAAATTATGGATAAAAAGATAATTGATAATATAAAAGCATTGGCAATTGATATGATAGATGCTGCTGGATCTGGTCATCCGGGCATTGTTTTAGGTGCGGCGCCAATACTTTATACTTTGTATGCTAGGCATATGAATATAAACCCAAGTGATGCAAAATGGATTAATCGTGATAGATTTGTAATGTCAGCTGGACACGGTTCAGCATTACTTTATGCAACTTTGTTTGCAGCTGGATATGATCTTGCCATAGATGATATTAAGAATTTTAGAAGAATTGGCTTTAAAACTCCTGGTCATCCTGAATATGGAGTAACACCGGGGGTAGATATGTCAACCGGACCTTTAGGTCAAGGCTTCGCTTCAGCTGTGGGTATGGCGATGGCAGAGAGTATGCTCGCTACCAAGTATAATGAAAAGACAAAGGGATTATTTGAAACAGGCAAGAGTCTTTTTGATTACCATACATATGTCTTATGTGGTGATGGGGATCTTATGGAAGGCATCAGTCAAGAAGCTGCTTCTTTAGCAGGTAATTATAAATTGGGTAAGTTAATCGTTTTATATGATTCTAATAATGTCTCATTAGATGGACGTACTGATATGTGTTTTACAGAAAATGTGTTAAATCGTTTTGAAGCTATGGGGTGGCATACACAGTATGTTAAAGATGGTGAAAATGTTGATGAAATAGATAAAGCCATTACTAAAGCTAAAAAGGTTCTTGATAAGCCCTCACTTATTGAAATTAAGACAATTATCGGTCGAGGTTCTTTATTAGCAGGAACAAATGCTGTTCATGGTAAACCACTTACAAAAGAAGATATTACTCAATTAAAAGAAAAAATGGATGTAAGGGCAATACCATTTTCGATGTCAAATGAAGCTTCCCAAGAATTTAGGAATATGATTACTAATAGAATGGATAACAAATATAGTAAATGGAATGATTATTTAAAAGAGTATCTGGAAAAAGCATCAGATGAAACTAAGACTGAATTAAATAGTTTAATTAACAATACTAGTATCAATATTAATTTACCTAAACTAATGTGGGAATTGGATAAAGATATGAAGGAACCTTTAAGAGATACCAACGGAAAAATAATGGGTGTTATTGCTGACAACATATTTAATTTCATTGGTGGTAATGCTGATGTAGCTTCCTCAACCAAAGCTTACTTACCAAAGTATCCTGCTTACAATGCAACTTCATATAGTGGCCGAAATATATTGTTTGGTGTTAGAGAACATGCTATGGGTGCAATTCTAAATGGTTTAGCTGTTTCTGGTTTTAGAGTCTTTGGCGCAACTTTCTTAGCGTTCGCTGATTATTTAAAACCGTCTATTAGAATGGCCTCACTAATGAATTTACCTATAACTTATATTTTCACTCATGATTCAATTAATATTGGTCCTGATGGGCCTACTCATCAACCAATTGAACAACTTGCTATGCTTAGAAGTACGCCTAATTTAGATGTTTACCGTCCCGCTGATGCTAAAGAAGTGGTTGGTGCTTGGGATTCTATTTTGAAATCAAATAAGCCTAGTGCAATCATTCTATCTCGTAATGAAGCATCACTATTACAAACTTCAGATATGAGTTATGTTAGTAAAGGCGCTTACGTCGTTAGAAAAGAAATTACAAGGTTAACGGGTATTATTATCGCTACTGGTAGTGAAGTGTCAATGGCTCTTGAGATAGCAGAAAAATTATATAAATCAGGTATAGATTTGCGCGTTGTAAGCATGCCGTGTGTTGAAAAATTTATAGAACAATCAGCTACATATAAAGAAGAACTTATTCCTGTTGGCTATAAAACCGTAGTTATTGAAGCTGGTTCTAGTTACGGATGGTTCCGCTTTGTATATAATGATAAATATCTAATGACAATTGATAAATTTGGTGTTAGTGGCAGTGAAGAAGAAGTGCTAAATCATTTTGGTTTCACAACTGAGCAATTAAAAACAAAAATAGAGAAACTTTTTAAATAGGTTTCTCTATTTTGACAATTACTGACTCGCACTTAATATATACTCCGTTCAGAAGAGGTGATTAATATGCGTGTATATTATGTTTTTATTGTCAATGAATATTTTGCTAGTTTTTATAATTCAAAGCCATCATCTCTTTATCGTATTTTTGAACAAATCTATAATTTGAATAATAACGATATCATTTTAGGTTATCGTATCTTTGAACAGATAGCAATTCCTTTCAATAAATTGAATGTTAATGAATATATATATAATAAACATTGTGGAGAATTATCTTATTCAAGAAATGTAAACAAACATATTATAAAGAATCTTTATTTTGATGAAATTAGCAAGCTTACAGTTTATAATTCCCATTTGAAAATTAAAAGTAATATAAATTATCCTACTTTTATAGATAGCTTAAGAGATTTTGAAAACAATATATTTGTTTGTGACTTTATAAACAAAGATTATTTTTGGTTAGACAAAGTGAAAAAGGAAACACTTGTCTAAAACTAATATTTTTAGTAAAATATTAGAGTGAGGAGGAAATCATATGGAATTGTTTTTAGATATTTTATATGTTTTGATAGGAATTATTATAGGTGGTATCGCAGGTTTTCTTATCGCTAGAAAGTATATGAAGAAATATATTAAGGATAATCCACCAATAAATGAACAAATGATAAAGATGATGATGCAGCAAATGGGGAGAACTCCATCTCAAAAGCAGATTAATCAAATGATGAAAATGATGAGTAAACAATTGTAATCAATTGTTTTTTTTTATTTGATTCATATAATATACTGAGGTAATTATATGAGTTTAATTATAGGCATTTTAGGAAGACCTAAAAATGATGATAGGGAGTTTGCCTCTTTTTCAAAAGCGGTAAGCGATGTCATAATAAGTTTTGGATATATACCATTAGGTATCATCGCTCCTGTTATTAATCCTAATCAATTGATGACAGATGATAATATCAAGAAGTTACATAAAGCAATTGATTTGTGTGATGGTTTTATCTTACAAGGTGGCAGTGACTATTATCAATATGATATAGAGGCTATTAAGTATATTTATGATAAAAAGATGCCATTATTAGGGATATGCTTAGGAATGCAAACAATGGGAGTTGTTTATGGCGCTACCTTGATTTCAGTGCCTAACCATAATCGTCTAGGAGTTGACTATGTTCATCCTGTTTCGATTGAGGAAGGATCAAAGTTACATGGGATAACCGAAACTAATCGCATACTTGTTAATAGTAGGCACAATGACATGATAATTAATCCATCTGATATTAAAGTTGTTGGCATTAACGATGGCGTTATTGAAGCTATTGAAAAAGAAGATGTACCTTTTTTCTTGGGTGTGCAATGGCATCCAGAAGATATGTTATCTTATGATAAAGCAAGTAGAAAGATCTTTGAAGCGTTATTCTTAGCATGTCAGAAATATCATAATAAAGCTAAAACCAAATAATCTTATGTAGTAAAACATAAAAGATATAGTTTAAATTATATCTTTTTTATGTAGTCATTCTTGGTCCGACATTTTCCCCTTTTATTTTATGGCAAAAAATGTTATTATTTAAGTATAGGAGGTCTTTTTTATGGCTAAAGGAATTAAAGTGCTTAGTAACAAAAGTATGTCCTTGAATGACCAACTTGTAGAATGTAAAAGACCAGAAATAGTGTATATTCCACTTGTTAATCATTCTAAAATGGATTGTGAATGTTTAGTTAAAGTAGGAGATAAGGTTCTAAAGGGAACAGTTATTGGAAGACGTAATGATAATATTGATTTGCCAATTCACGCTAGTGTTAGTGGCAAAGTTATTGGAATTGAAGAAAAATTATATTGCAATGGTGAGGGCGTAAAATGTGTTGCTATTGAAAATGATTTTAGGGAAAAATCAGTTGATTTAAGAGGTGCTAAAAAAAACATAGCGTCTTATTCAAAAGATGATTTCATTACGATATTAAAGGAATGTGCTGTTACAGGCATGGGTGGTGGTGATTTTCCTACTTACATAAAATATAAATCAGAATTAAATACCATCATTGTTAATGCTGCTGAATGTGAGCCGTATATTACCGCTGATTATATGATGGTAAAACTTCATGCTGATGAAATACTTGAAGCTGTTGATGCTATTATGGAAATTAATGGTATTGATAAAGGAATTATTGCTATCAAAGAAAGCAATATTGAAATGCGTGATGAATTCATACATTATTTAGGAACATATCCTAAGATAACAATTACTATGGTTAGAAATGTATATCCCATAGGTTGGGAAAAATTATTGATAAAAGAAATACTAGGTATTGAATATGAAAAATTACCTAGTGATAAGGGAATTGTTGTTAATAATGTTTCAACGATATATGCTATTTATAAAGCTTTAAAGTATAGAAGACCAATTAGTAAGCGTATTGTTACCGTTACTGGTGAACGTTTACAAGAACCTAAAAATATTTTAATTAGATTAGGTACTTCAATGAAAAACGTAATTGAGGAATTTGGTGGATATATAGGTTCGTCAAAGATTAGATTTATTGCAGGTGGCCCGATGATGGGAACTTGTTTGGATACGGATGATTTAGTTGTTACTAAGAATTTGAATTGCGTTTTAGTTATTGATGACAAAGACGAAGCTGATCTACCTTGCATACGATGTGGAAGGTGTATTGCTGTTTGTCCGGCAAACATTTGCCCTGTTTTAATCAAAGACAAAGTTAACGATTTTGAATCATTAAAGTATTTGCATCCCGAAAAATGTATTGAATGTGGCTTATGTTCATATATATGTCCATCTAAAATTAGGATTAGGGAAAGTGTCAGGGAAGCTAAGAAAGAAATAAGGAGGCATTAAGATGGAATTTGGATTTGATAACGGACCTCATTTAAAAGATAAAGATCATACCTCAAAAATAATGTCTAGACTTCTTATGGCATTAACTCCCATTATAATCTTTGCTGTTTATAAAAATGGATTATTGCCTTATCTTGAAGGATATACTAATTTATATGGTATGTTAAAACCATTAATAATAATTTTATTGGGTGTTCTAACATCGATAACGGTAGAAATTATATATTTCCGCTTTATTCTAAATAAAAAAGATAATTTAATTGAAGAAGTTAAAAGATCTTACGCTTTATTTCCAGGATTATTTGTAGCATTAACGTTGCCAATAAATACACCATTATGGCTTGTTGTGTTAGGAAGCTTAATAGCTACGCTTATTGGAAAATTATTATTTGGGGGCTTAGGCCATAATATCTTTAATCCAGCCTTAGTTGGTTGCCTTTTTGTTATAGCGTCATATGGTGCCCTTATAGGTGCTCGTGGTGGCTATTTAAATCCAATGGAGATTGATACCATAGCAGGGGTAACGCCGCTTACTAATCTAAGTAATATTAATTATGTAGGGACCTGGTCTAATATTGTAAAACCTTTTGGTTCGCTTCGCGACTTCTTATTAGGCTTTATTCCTGGTAGTTTAGGCGAAACTAGTAAAATATTAATCTTACTTAGTTTTATTTATTTAGCCGTTACCAAAGTTATTAAATGGGTTGTACCTGTTTGTTATGTTTCAGTAGTCTTTGTAATGACTTTCATTATAGGGACGATGAATAACATAGATATCTTTTATCCTTTATTTCATATTTTAAGTGGAGGCTTATTATTTGGGGCGGTATTTATGGCAACTGATCCAATTACCAGTCCTACTACAAGAATAGGTCAAATTATATTTGGTCTGGGTTTAGGTTTATTAACGGTCATCTTTAGATTTTTATCACCATATCCAGAGGGTGTTTTAACATCTATTCTAACTATGAATATGTTAGTTGTTATCATTGATAAAATAGGTGCTAAAGCTAAGTTTAAGAAAGGTTACCTTAATATTTCCCTTATTGTCTTATTAATATGTATCATCACTTTTAGTATTTATATTGGTTATAATCTTAAAAGTAATACTAATAAGGTAGATGATAGGTTTAATATTATTGAGATTAGAGAAGAAAATAATAAAGTTATTTATGAAGTTACCCAAAAAGGGTTCAAGGGATTAATAAAAGCTAATATTACCATTGCGAATGATAAAATTATAGATGTTGATATTACATCTCAAAGCGAAACTTATTGGATGGAAATGGAAAATCAAAATTATATTAACAGATTAATCAATAAACAAGATGATTTGGAGAATGTTGATGTTGTTAGTGGAGCAACTATATCATCTAATGCTTTAAAAGCAATGGTTGAAAATGTATTAGCTGATTACGAGGTGCGGAAATGAAGAAAATGATTAAAGATGTGTTTATTATGACGCTTATTGCATTATTATGTTCAACCTTGATTTATCTTACTTATATGTTGATAGGAGGCATATAATGAAAAAGTTTTTAAAGTGGATAATGGATGAAAACCCATTATTTGTACTATGTTTAGGCATGTGTCCTGCGTTAGCAGTAACAACAACGTTTGAAAATGGTTATTTAATGGGTTTATCTGTTTTGATTGTTTTATTATTTTCAAATATAGTAGTATCCTTGATTTCTAAAGTAATAGATAATCATATAAGAATACCAGCATATATTATGATTATCGCTACTTTTGTTACTATTTTAGAAATAATAATTAATACTTATGTAGAACCATTATCTAAAACTTTAGGTATTTATCTACCGCTTATTGTTGTCAATTGTATTATTTTAGGTAGAGCTTTATCTTACGCTTCAAATAATAAAGTAGTTCCTAGTATTATTGATGCTTTTAAGATAGGTTTAGGTTATACCTTTGCGTTATCATTAATTGGTTTAGTAAGGGAATTATTAGGTAATAATACCATTACTATTATGGATCGAATTAGTAATCTAACTGGTTATATAATGAAATATGAAATATTCCCGTCTAATAGTGTTATACCTAATCAATTGTTTTTATCCCCTGCAGGAGCTTTCTTAACAATGGGATTATTGTTAGGAATTATTAATGCTTTAAGGAGGGAAGATATTAAATGAATCTTATATCCTTGTTTATAACTAGTATCCTAGTTGAAAATATAGTCTTAACTAATTTCTTAGGAATGTGCCCTTTCTTTGGCTTATCAAATAAAGAAAAAGGCAGTGTAGGGATGGGCTTGTCTGTTATATTGGTTGTTACTATGTCTAGTTTAGTAACTTATTTTCTATATTATAACGTCTTAGTTCCTAGCCATACTGAGTATTTGAAAACAATCTTGTTTATTCTTGTAATCGCCTCTTTTGTACAACTATTAGATATTATGATAAAGAAGTTCTTTAAATCACTTTATGAAATAATGGGTATATATTTACCTTTAATTACTACTAATTGTGCAGTCTTTGGAATAGTATTATTGAATATTCAAAATGATTATACTATTGCAGAGGTAATGGCTTATTCGTTAGGAAGCAGTATTGGTTTTATGCTTGTTATTTATGTTTTCTCTACAATTAGAGAACGTCTAGAAAATGCTCCTATTATAAAAAGTTTTAAAGGCCTGCCTATAGCTTTTGTCACCGCGTCTATCATGGCATTGTTATTTACAAGGTATATAGGTGGTTAAAATGGAAGGATTCATAGTAGTAATCATATTAATGTTTATAACAATTATTCTTTATAAAATAAACAAGCATAAGCCTTGTAAAGATTGTCATATAAAGGGGTGTCATAAATGTTAGGAATCCTCATTTTTACGTCTATTGCTTTTTCACTAGCTGTTATTTTAGTAGTAACTAATTATTATTTAAATAAAGAAGATAAAAGAGTAGCAGAAGTACTTGCTTTATTACCGGGTTATAATTGTGGAGCTTGTGGTTTTGGAGGATGCCAAGATATGGCTTATAACATTGTAAAAGAAGGAGTAGATCCTAAAAAGTGTAGGCCAATGAAAGAAGAACAATATCAAAAATTAAAAGATTATTTAGATAGCCATAACATAAAACAGAGTTAAAGCTCTGTTTTGATATGTGGGGTACTACTTATTCTCAAAATAATCTAAAGCCGCGTCGTATCCTTGGTTATATAAGAATTTATAATCCGATTCACTAATATCAAAGTCAAGAGATGATATACCACCAGTATTTATATTAATACTACGTCCTTGATTCATCCAGTCATTATTATATATATCTTCTTGAACTTTTAGAAGGCTATTAAATAAATTACTAATGTAATCTATGATGTTAGTAGTTTCTTTATATTTAGTTTTATTACTGAGTTGTATCCCTAATGTTTCATAG